>JAGQOI010000377.1 GCA_020427625.1 Phycisphaerales bacterium
ATCGGCGGCGCCGGTCTTCGCGGTCGCGGCGTGCAGGCCGTCGTGGTCGATGATTTCGGCGCCGTCGATCATGAGCCGCGAGCCGTCGTCGGTCGTGAGCCGGAACTCGTATCGTCCCGGCGCGTCGACGGCGAGGTACCCGCGGACGTGCACGACGAAGTGGTCCTCGAACCCGCCGAAGTCGCCCTGGTCGGGCCAGTCGACGACGTCGCGCCGTTCGTCGACGTTGGGCGTCTGGTCGTCGAGGAGGTCGTACAACCGGTCCATCGGGTAGCCGACGTGATACACGCGAAACGTGACGCCAGGTTCGAGTGCGTTCGGGTCCATGGCGGCGTTCTGGGCCGCGCTCCGGGCGGCGGCGACGATGGTGAGGACGAGACCGGCGAGAAGGACGGGCGCTCGGGACATGATCAGGTTCCGGGATGGCGGATGCAATCGGGGATCGGCGTCGCGCGGCCGCGCGAGTCGAGACAGGCGAGCACGCTGCGTCCGGTCGCGACGACGACGTCGTCGCGGCACAGCCGGTAGGTGTGGATGATCTTCACATGCGTCATCGAGTCGAGGGTGGTGTCGAGTCGGAGGACGTCGTCGTAGCGGGCGGGTCGTTTGTAGGTGATTTCGAGGTTGACGACGGCGAGGTAGACGCCGGCCTCTTCGCAGGCGCGGTAGTCGCCGCCGCTCGCGCGGAGGAGTTCGGTCCGGCCCATCTCGAACCAGACCGCGAAGGCGGAATGGTGGGCGAGCCCCATCGGGTCGCACTCGACGTAGCGGACGCGGAGTTCGGTGACGTGGGTCGTCGTCGCGGGGGTCGTCATCGTGTCGCATGGTACGCGATCATCGATACCATGACGCCCATGATCACTCCTGCGCAGCGTGCTCAACACCGGGCCTGGCTCGAGGCCGTCACCGTCATTCCCACCGCGGCCGGGCGCGAGCAGCGCGTCATCCGCTGGATCGAGAACTGGGTCGCCTCCCGCTCGCGTCTCACCCTCCGCACCGACAAGGTCGGCAACCTGCTCATCCGCCACGTCGACCGGCCGGCGGGCGGGCGTCCGATCGACATCACGGCGCACCTCGACCACCCGGCGTTCGTCGTGCACGAGATCCGCGACCGGCACGAGGTCGTCCTCGAGTTCCGCGGCGGCGTGCACACGCCCTACTTCGAGAACGCGCGCATCGAACTCTTCGACCAGCACGATCGCGCGCACCGCGCGCGGATCGAGACGATCGACGACCGGGCGACGCCGTTCAAGATGGTCACCGCGCGGATCGCGCGGGGCACGGCGGCGGCGCTCACGCCGGGGGACGTCGGACGGTGGGCGTTCAGCGGCACGCTCCCGCGGGTGCGACCGGGCAACCGGTTCGAGACGCACGCGTGCGACGATCTCGCCGCCGTCGCGGCCGCGCTGTCGGCGCTGGACGTCCTGCATCGTCGTCGCGGCTTCGAGCACGTCGGCATCCTGTTCACGCGGGCGGAGGAGATCGGCTTCGTCGGCGCGATCGGCGCGTGCAAGTCGCGTTCGGTTCCGAAGAAGACGCGTCTGATCTGCCTGGAGAACTCGCGTTCGTTCGCGGACTCGCCGATCGGCAGCGGACCGATCGTCCGGGTGGGCGACCGGCTCAGCGTGTTCGAGCCGGATCTCACGAACCGGCTCGGCGCGATCATGCTCGCGCACGCGGAGACCGACCCGACCTTCCGCTGGCAGCGCAAGCTCATGCCCGGCGGCGCGTGCGAGGCGACGGCGTTCAGCACCTACGGCTACGAGTCGACCTGCGTCTGCCTGCCGCTCGGCAACTACCACAACATGCGCGACATCGACGGCGTCCTCGAGGGCCGTCGTCCCGCGAAGGTCGGGCCGGAGTGCATCAGTCTCGACGATTATCACGGACTCGTCGAACTGCTCGTGATCTGCTGCGGGCGTCTCGACGACGACACCCTGCCGCCGCTCGTCGACCGGATGGAGCGGCTCTGGACCGAACGCAGGTTCGTGCTGTGAGCGCGCCGGTCAGCGCTGGCGGGCGCGATCGACGGTGAGGCGGAGGACGTCCGGGCGGCTGTAGTGGCCGGTCGGATCGAAGTTCTGGCGCTCCTCGTGCACGCGGGTGAGTTCGAGGGCGGCCGTGATGAGGCGCTCCTCGCCGCAGACGGGCTCGACGATCCATGCACCGTCCGGACCCGCGATCGCCGATCCGCCGTTGAGGAGGACCTCGCCGGGACGCGCGAGGGGGCCGCGCAGCGGGAGATCGTCGGGAAGATCCGACGCCCGCAGCAGCGCACTCGCGGACACGACGTAGGAGCGACCCTCGCGGGCGAGGAAGCGGGTGAGGTCGCGCGTGTTGTGGTCGCCGCCGGGCCAGAGGGCGACGTGCAGGTTCTCGCCGGACGCGTACAGCGCCGTCCGCGCGAGGGGCATCCAGTTCTCCCAGCAGTTCAGCGCGCCGACGGTGAACGGGCCGATCGCGTGCGTGACGAGACCCGCGCCGTCGCCGGGACTCCACGCGAGACGCTCCTCGTACGTCGGCACCAGCTTGCGATGCACGGAGGCGATCGTACCGTCCGCGAGGATCGTCACGGCGGCACAGTACAGCGAGTGACCGCCACGATCCGCGGGACGCTCGATCAGACCGAGCACCACCGCGATGCCGCCCTCCCGCGCCGCGTCACAGACCAGATCGAGGTCGCCGCGCTCGAGCACCACCGCCTGCTGCATGTAGCGCGCATGCATGCGCTTGAGGTCCGGCGCGTCGAACCGCGCGCCGTCCGCGCGATCGAGCCAGACCGGGTAGCCGGGGATGATCGCCTCGCCGAAGCACACCAGCGCGGCACCGCGCTGGGCCGCGTCGGTGATGCGTTCGCAGATCTTGATGATCGTGGCGTCACGGTAGAGGAACACCGGCGCGATCTGGGCGATGGCGATGAGCATGCGCGGATGGTACCGCGCCGGTGATCGATCACCCGATGCGGGTGCCGACCGCCCGCGCCGGAACGCCGACGACCGTCAGGCCGCTCGGGACGTCCGCGGTGACGGCCGCGCCGGCGCCGACCGTCGCGTCGTCGCCGACGATCACGCGGGGGATGACGCAGGCGCCGACGCCGACGAGGGTTCGTGCCCCCACCGTCACGGCGCCGGCGAGGATGGCGCCGGGCGCGATGTGCGCGGCGGTGCCGACCCGGGCGTCGTGTTCGACGATCGCGCCCGTGTTGACGATCGTCGCGCGTCCGATCGACGCGTGGGCCTGGACGATCGC
>JAGQOI010000378.1 GCA_020427625.1 Phycisphaerales bacterium
CCTGGTCGAAGGCCCGCTGGAGGAAGGTCGAGTAGACGGCGAAGAACGGCTTCCAGCCCGTCTTCGCGAGCCCGGCCATCATGTCCATGGCGTGCGATTCGCAGATGCCGACGTCCCACGAGCGATCGGGGAACTGCGGCATGACCGACGCCAGGCCGGTGCCGTCGGGCATCGCCGCGGTGCAGGTGACGACGCGCTCGTCGCGCGTCATGACGTCGGCCAGCGCGTCGGCGAACGCGGTGGTGAACGAGCGCCCGCCGCGCCGGAGTTCGACGCGACATCCGTCCATTCTGAACGGCTTCGGCGAGTGGAACGTCGTCGCGTCGGTCTCGGAGTACTCGTAGCCCTTGCCCTTCACCGTGTGGACGTGCAGAACGAGGGGCCGGTCGACGTCCTTCACCTCGACGAGCATGTCGATGAGCGAGCGGAGATCGTGTCCGTCGACGGGTCCGACGGTGAGCAGGCCGAACTTCTCGAACCACGCGTCGGCGGCGACGGCGTCCTTGGCGATCTCGCCGAGGCGGTGGTACATCTCCTCGACGACCGAGCCGCCGGGCAGATGGGAGACGACGTCCTTGCCGACCTGCTTGAAGCGCCGGTAGGCGGGGTTCACGCGAATGCGGTCGAAGTACGCCGCGACGGCGCCCTGGGGCTTGGCGATCGACATGCCGTTGTCGTTCAGCACGACGAGGAACTGTCGCTTCAGCGTGCCGGCGTTGTTCAGGCCCTCCATCGCGACGCCGTTGACGACGCTCGCGTCGCCGATGAGCGAGACGATGCGCCGTCCGGCCGGCGTCGTCCTCGGGTCGAACGAGTCGCCGTTGAGCAGGTCGCCCCGGGCCATGCCCACCGCCGTCGAGATCGCCGTCCCCGCGTGCCCGACCGAGAACAGGTCGTACGCCGACTCCCGCGGCTCGGGGAACCCGGCCATGCCGTCGCGCTGGCGCAGCTTCGAGAGCAGGGGGTAGCGACCCGTGAGCAGCTTGTGCGGATAGCACTGGTGTCCGACGTCGAAGAGCAGACGATCATGACCGAAATCGAAGACGTAATGCAGCGCGATCGTGAGCTCGACGACGCCCAGGTTCGGTGCGAAGTGACCGCCCGTCGACATGATCTGCGCGCAGATCGCCTCCCGGATCTCGGCGGCGAGGTCGGGCAGCACGTCGAGCGGCAACTGCTTGAGGTCGGCGGGGGACTTCAACGTCGGCAGAATGGGGGGCATCAGGTGCTCCGGGTTCGGAACCGGCTCGCGAGGCGGTTCCGCCTCGCCATCATAGCCGAACGGTGCGGAATCACCGCGTCCGATCGGCGAGGTAGGACGCCAGCGCCTCGAGCGGCGCAGCCCGTTCGCCCAGCGGGCGCAGGGTCGCGGCGGCGTCCGCGCGGAGCCGCGCCACCTCCCGGCGGGACGCCTCGACGCCGAGCACGCCCGCGAAGGTGAGCTTGCCCGCGCGGGAGTCCTTCCCGGCGGTCTTGCCCAGATGCTCGGTCGTCTGGGTGACGTCGAGCAGGTCGTCGACGATCTGGAACATGAGCCCGACGTCGGTGCCGTAGCGATCCACCGCGGCGAGCGAGGCCTCGTCGGCGCCGCCCGCGATCGCGCCCATCCGACAGGACGCCCGCAGCAGGGCGCCGGTCTTGTGGTGGTGGATGAGGTCGAGCATCTGACGGTCCGAGAAGTCGGCCGGGCGCCCGCCCAGCGTGTCGTACACCTGTCCGACGATCATACGACGCGTCGCGGACGAGAGTTCACGCGTGAGGCGCACGACGGTCTCCGCCGGCAGCGGCGCGTCGGCGAGCGTCTCGAACGCGGCATTGAGCAGGGCGTCGCCCGCGAGCACCGCCATCGCCTCGCCCGCCTGGACATGCAGCGTCGGGCGGCCGCGCCGGAGCGTGTCGTCGTCCATCGCCGGCAGGTCATCGTGCACGAGGCTGAACGCGTGCACGAACTCGACGGCGACCCCGGCGACGAGTCCCGCGTCGAGGGCGCCGCCGACGAGGTCGCAGCAGAGCGTCGCGAGGATCGGACGCAGGAACTTGCCGCCCGTCGCGGCATACCGCATCGCGTCCCGGAGGTTGGCCGGCGCGTCGACGGCGTCGAGCGCGTCGCGGAGGGCGCGATCGATCGCGGCGCTGCGCGCGGGAATGAAGGCCGGGATGGCGTCGCGGACGTCCGTCACCGGCCCCATTGTAGGCCGCGGCACCGACGGCGCGGGCTTTCCCGTATCATGCCGCCCATGCCGTCGATGTCGGGCGAACTCGTGCAACTCGTCGAGCGTGGCGGATGGGTGATGATCCCGCTGCTGGTCCTCAGCGTGATCAGCCTGACGCTCATCGTCGAGCGCACCATCTTCTGGCTCGTGACCCACCGGGCGAGCCGCATCCGACGTCTCGAAGCCGTCACCGACCTGTTGCGCAAGGGTGATGTCGCGGCGACGCGCAAGAAGCTTCGCGGCGACCGCTCGCCGTACGCCCGCGTGATCCTCGCGCTCCTCGACGACGGCACGAGCGACGCCGTCGCGATCGAGGCGGTGGAGGGCCAGCGCCCGGTCATCGACCGGTTCATGGTGACGCTGTCCACCATCATCACGGCCGCGCCGCTGCTGGGGATCCTCGGCACCGTCATCGGCATCATCCGCTCGTTCAACCTGCTCGGCGTCGAGGACGTCATGACCGACCCGCGGGCGGTGTCGGTCGGCATCGCCCAGGCGCTCATCACGACCGCGCTCGGACTCGTCGTCGCCCTCGTCACCCTGTTCCCCTACATGATCTTCCGCGCCCAGTCCGAACGCGCCGTCGGACGACTGGAGTCCGTCATCGCTTCCGCCCAGCTCGGGGCGGACCGGACGTTCGACGGGCGAGGGGACCGGCGTGGGGACCGGGTCGCCGGTCGGGATGCGGGCGGCGACGGACGCCCCGCCGAAACCACGCCTTCGACGTGATTCCCCGGAGGATGCGGGCCGCCCGGGCGAGGCGGCGTCGCGATCCGGTCGGGCTTCCTAGAATCGTGCGTCCGCGCCGCGGCCGTCACCGCCAAGGAGTTCGACGCATGCTCGTGAAGATCCTCAAGTCATCCACCCTGTTCGCCGGTCTGCTGCTGACGTCCGTCGCCGTCGCGAAGCCTGCGCCGGAGACCGACGCGCCGGTCGCGGCCGAGGCGCCGGTCGTCGCCGACGCGCCGTCCGCGGCCGCGCCGTACCTGCGGACCGTCGACGACGCCGGCCGCCGGGTGAAGCTCGAGATCACCTCGCGCACGTTCCAGCCTCGCGACGGCAAGGGTCCGTCGGTGACGCTGGTGGGCGTGGCGCACATCGCGGACGGGACGTTCTACGGGCGTCTCCAGGCGCTGCTGGACTCGCACGACGTCGTGCTCTTCGAATCGGTCACGCCGCCGGGCACGAACGGTGCGGGCGGCGACACGGCGTCGGCGCGTCACGAGTCGACGGTGTCCGCGCTGCGGTTCGTCGGCGCGGTCGTGGCGCACTACGCGGCGCAGACGGGCGCGTATCCCGCGGATCTCGCCGAGGTGAAGACGTACATGCACGCGAAGGACAGTCGTCTGCCGCACCTCATCGACCGGGCGAACCGCGATGCGTGGGCGCGGCCGTTCGTGTACGAGCGGAACGCCGACGCCGACGGCTTCACGTTGATGAGTCTCGGGTCGGACGGTCGTTCGGGCGGCGAGGACGAGGCGGCCGATCTGCGCCTGTCGGACCTCGATCCGCTCGATCCCGCGATGTTCGCCGACGAGGACAATCTCCAGGCGTCGCTGGCGCACGCGCTCGATCTCGACTTCCAGTTGGAGGCGATCGACTACGACCGCCCGAACTGGCGATGCAGCGACATGTCGATCGACCAGGTGCAGGCGGCGATGGCCGCCGCCGGCGGCGACTTCGGCCCGTTGCAGATGGCCTTGTCCGGGTCGTCGCTGCCGGCGAAGGTGATGAAGCTCATGCTCTGGCTCATCAAGGCGGCGGATGCGGTGACGGACGGGACCGTGAGCAGCATCTTCAAGGTGGTGCTCGTGGAGATCCTCGGCGATCCGACGGTGATGGAGGCGGGTCTCGGCCAGATGGGCGACGGGTTCAAGGAGGTCATCGTCGACCAGCGCAACCAGGTGGTGATCGATGATCTGAAGGCGATCATCGACGACGAGCCGGAGGTGAAGTCGGTCGCGATCTTCTACGGTGCCGCGCACATGGTGGACATGGCGTCCCGTCTCGACGAGCAGCTCGGGTACGACCCGAGCGAGGAGACGTGGTACACGGCGATCGAGGTGGATCTGGAGAAGGCGAACGTTCCGCCGCGCGAACTCCAGCGGATGCGGACGATGATCCGTCGGGCGATGGCGCAGCAGATGCGTCGCTGAGCGTCGTCGCGGCGCGTCGGTGTCGCGGATTTGCTTGCATTCCGAGCGTCGGGTCGCGTGGACCTCGTGAAGAACCCTTGGCATCCCGTGACGACGGGGTACGATGCACGTGCGCCCGACTGTTCCGGGAACTCCACACGAGAAAGGACCACCATGCGATACGACACGCTCTCAGGGCGATATGGCACGCTCTGGGGAGTCGGCCTGCTGCTCGCGGCCGCGGGAACCGCCGCGGCCGACTGGGTGGACTTCGTCGACGAGACCGCGCTGCGCCTGCCGGTGCCGCCCAATTCGTCGTCGCTGAGCACGAACGACCCCGAGGAGAAGGACTACGCCTTCGGCGACGTCGACCAGGACGGCGACATCGACCTCGTCTGCGTCCGCAAGCAGCCGTTCACGTCGGCCGGCAAGAAGGTCAACGTCCTGTTCATGAACGAGGGTCCGGCCGAGGGTCACTCGGTCGCGGGCGTGCTGATCGATCGCACCGCCCAGTACGCGAGTGCCTCGGACGTGTCCGGCGACAACGGCTTCCTCACGCCGACGAACGACCGCGACGTCGCGCTCGCGGACCTCGACGGCGACGGGTGGCTGGACATCATCACGGCGCCGACGCTGACCGACAACCAGGCCAAGCACCTGTCGCATCCGCGGGTCTACATCAACCTCGGCGAGGACGGCGGCGGCAACTGGCTCGGGTTCCGGTACGAGGACGCCCGCATCCCCGAGATCCACCCGGTCGCCGGGCCCCGCTTCTGCGCGGTGACGGTCGGCGACATCGACAACGACGGCGACCTCGACCTCTACTTCGCCGACTACGACAGCGGGCAGCCGCAGCAGATCTTCGACTACGACAACCGCCTGCTCGTCAACGACGGCAACGGGTTCTTCACCGACCAGACGCTGTCGCGCCTCACGACCGAGATGCGCAACTCCGCGTTCGGCGCCTCGTGCATCATCGCCGACATGAACGGCGACGGCGCGAACGACGTCGTCAAGCAGTTCGCGGGCCACGTCGCGATCACCTACAACAACGCCGGCAACCCGGGCGTGTTCAATGCCTACGACGTCGTCGCGAACAACGCGTCGTACTTCGTCAACACCGGCGACCTGAACGGCGACGGACGCATCGACCTGCTCATCTCCGACGACGGCACCGATCGCTACATGATCAACACCGGCAACGGCGGCAACGGCCGGGCGAACTTCGCGGCCCTCAGCCTGCCCGCCGGGCCGAGCAGCGGATTCGGCGGCAACAACTACATCGCCGATCTAAACAACGACGGCTTCCCCGACGCCCTCACGACGCCCGTCGACGTCGACATCTCCGGCTGCGGCGGCGCGATGCGCATCTACCGCAACCTCGGCAACACGCCGAACGTCACGCTCTCCCACCCGTCGACCATCGGGCCGCCCGGCCAGAAGGACCCCCCGGGCGTCCATGACGTCGCGATCTTCGACATCAACGGTGACGAGTGGCCGGACATGGTCGTCGGCACCTGCAGCGGCACGAAGATCTGGATCAACGTCCCGCCCTTCGGCATGCAGTTCACCTACCCCCAGGGACTCCCCGGCTTCATCCCGCCCGGCGAGACCGCGCCCGTGCACGTCCGCCTCATCGGGATCGGCGGACAGCCGCTCGATGACTCCGCGATCCTGCACTACGCCTTCAACGGCGGCGCCTTCGACACCGTCGCGATGACCAACCTCGGCGATGACGAGTACGAAGCCGACCTGCCCGCCGGCGCGTGCCTCGACACCGTCCGGTTCTACGTCACGGCGCAGATCGAGAGCGGCACGACGTTCGCCGATCCGACCGGGGCGCCGGTCAGCAGCTACATCGCGACCTTCGCCGACGGCGTCGAGGAGATCTTCTCCGACGACATGGAGAACGACGTAAGCGGCTGGAGCGTCGAGAGCGAGAACCTCCTCGCCGGCGAGTGGGAGATCGCCGACCCCAACGGCACGTTCAACAGCGGCATGCTCATCGCGCCCGAGGACGACGCGACCCAGGGCGACGGCGTGCTCGCCTGGGTCACCCAGAACGGCCTGCCCGGCGGCGGTTCCGGCGATGCCGACGTCGACGGCGGACCCACGCGCCTCCTCTCGCCCGTGTTCGACCTCTCCGACGGCGATGCGACCATCAGCTACCGCTACTGGCTCGCCAGCCTCAGCGGCGTGCTCGATTCGCTCGTCGTGCAGGTCTCCAACGACGGCGCGAACTGGGCGACCGTCACCTCGCACGGCGGCACCGACGAGGCCTGGGAGGAGGCGTCCTTCACCGTCAGCGCCTTCGTCGAGCCGACCGCGACCGTGCGGGTCCGGTTCGTCGCGAGCGATCAGCCGAACGATTCGTTCACCGAGGCCGGCATCGACGAGTTCCGCGTGAACCGCATCGCCTGCGGCCAGCGCCCCGCCTGCGTCGAGGACCTCACCAACGACGGCGCCGTCGGACCCGACGACCTCGCGTCGCTCCTCGCCGAATGGGGCACCGATCCGGGCGGCGCGCCCGACTTCGACGGGAGCGGGCTCGTGGATGCCGCGGA
>JAGQOI010000379.1 GCA_020427625.1 Phycisphaerales bacterium
GTGCTCTTCCGATCTTGCCGCCGCCCGTGCCGCCGGCCTCGTCGCCGAACGCGCGTCCGATGCGGTCGATGGGTTCGAGGGGCATGCGGACCTGGGTCGAGACGTCGCCCATGCGTTTGGCCATGACGGTCTCGACGGTCGCCGCCCGCTCCGCGCCGCCGCCCGGCCAGAAGACGGTCACCGCGACGCGATACGCATCGCCGATGCCCTCCTCCTCGTCGATGGCGACGTCGAACGAGAACTCCTCGTACGGCGCGCCGAACGAGCCGGACATGTCATGGAGCTGCGGGTAGTTGTCCGGGCCTTCCATCTCGATCAGGCCGAGACGCTCGTCGATGAGCCACGCGGCACTGACCATGTACTCGCCTTCGGTCTGGCTCTTCACCGCGCGTCCGGTGATGGTGAGGATGATCGCGAGCCCGATCGACAGCATCACGCCGCCGATGAGCACGTCGACCATCGCGAGTCCGCGTCGACGCGAACCGGCGCCGGCACCGGAACCGGCGCGATCTCGGTCGCGATCGCGATCGCGGTCACGGGAACGGGACTTCGTCATGCTCACCAGTCCTCCCGGTACTGGCCCGACGCGTCGAGATCGTGGGGCTGCCGCGCGCTGAGCGTCGCGGCGCCGTCCTCGATGTCGGAGCGCACGGGCGCGATGGCGTACGACGGCAGGAACACGTTGATGCGTCCGCCGTCGGCGTCGATGATGATCTCGACGTCCGGACGCTGCTCGCCCGGACGGGTCGTGATCCGCCACGCCTCCTGGTCGAGCGTCGTCCCGCCCACGATCGGCGCCAGCAGATCGATGCGGTCGGGCACCCGGAGCGGCGTCACGAAGCGGTCGACGCGCCAGGCCGGGCGTCCCGAGTCGTCCCGTTGGGCGCCGTCGCCGGCGAGCAGCGAGAGTTCGCGGGTCCGCGGGTTGTAGTCGATCGCGACCGCGCCGGTCCCCAGGCCGTCGCGCTGGGCGAACACCGTGAGCAGGTCCGCGATGCCGTCGGCGAGAATGCCCGCCTGGCGACGGTCCGTGTTGCCGAGGCGCGGCACGACCATCGTCATCAGAATGACGAAGATGGCGACCGCGACGATCATCTCGAGCAGGGTGAAGCCGCGACGGGTTGGAGGACGACGGTGGGGCATGTCGGCACCGGGCGCCCGACGGCGCAGGGGCGGAGCGCGAGGATCAGTTCGTGATGTCGGCGTTGTACCCGTCGCCGCCGGGCTGACCGTCGGCGCCGTTCGAGACGACGTCGAAGTCGTAGTTCACCTCGCCGGGCACGCGCAGGTAGTACTCGTTCTTCCACGGGTCGATGAGGTCCGCGGCCTTGCTCAGGTACGGGCCGCCGGAGCCGCCGCCGTCGTCCGGACCCTGGAGCAGGATCGAGAGGTCCATGTCGTCCTCGGGCGTGCTGCGCCCGATGTCCATGAGGTAGATGCTCAACTGCTTCGCGATCGCCGAGCAGCCGGCCTTCGCCGAACTCACCTTGGTCTTGTCGACGTTCTGGAGCAGGCGCGGCGCGACGAGCGCCGCGAGCAGCGCGATGATCGTCACGACGACGATGATCTCCAGCAGCGTGAACGCGCGACGGGCCGGACGACGGGATGAGCGGTGGTGATGCATGACGTTGAGGACTCCGAAACGGGAGGAGAGCGGCGACCGGGCGCCTACTGCACGAGGGACTGAAGCTCCAGCAGCGGCAGCAGGATCGCCGAGAGGATGAAGCCCGCCAGCACGGCCATGATCAGCACGAGCACCAGCGGCAGCATCTTGTTGAACACCTTCACCGACGCGTTCACCTTCCGGTCGAACGCATCCGCGGCATGGACGAGCATCGTCTCCAGGCGACCCGAACGCTCGCCGAGATTCACGATCTGGATGAGCAGCGGCGGGAACAGGCCCGAACGCTCCAGCGGATCCGCCAGCGCCTTGCCCGCCGTGACCTTCTCCGACACCGCGTCGATCGCCTGCATGAGCGCCCGGTTGCCGAGCGTGTCCCGCGTCACCCGCAGCGCGTCGAGAATCGGCATGCCGGCCGCGGCGAGCGTGCCGAGCGTGCGCGTGAACCGCGCCACCGCGACGTCCCGCAGCAACTGTCCGAGCACCGGTATCCGCAGCAGGAGGTCGTCGAACTTCAGACGGTTCGCCGGCAGATTGATCCACGCCTTCCAGGCGACCACCGCGAGGATGAGCCCCCCGATCAGGTAGATCCAGTAGTGCTGCATGAACGACGCGATGTCGAGCAGGACCTGCGTCGGGAGGGGCATGTTCATCCCGTCCTTCAGCGGCGCCAGCAGGTTCGGCACCACCACCGTCACGATGAGGACGACGCTGCCGATCATGAGCAGCAGCAGGATGAGCGGATAGATCGTCGCGCCGAGCACCTCGCGACGCAGCTCGACCGAACGATCGAGCAGGTCGGCGAGCTGGATCAGGATCTCCGCCATCCGACCCGAGGCGTCCGCCGCCCGAAGCATGCCGACGACCAGGTCGTCGAACGGCTCGCCGTACTCGCGGGCCGCCCGGTACAGCGGCGACCCCGCCTCGACCCGCTCGATGAGGTGATCGAGGATCACCGCCATCGCCTGGCTCGAGCACTGGCGACGCACGGTCCGCAGACCCTGGAGGATCGGCAGACCCGCCTCGATCGCCGTCGCGAGTTCGCGGATCAGGGCGGCCATGTCCGCGCGCCCGAGCGTCGGACGACGCGACGCGAACCCCCAGCGCCGGCCCGCGCCCGCGTCGGAGGCCCGTGGCACGGGCGTGGCGCGTCCGATCTTCGCCGCCCGGCGCGATCCGACCTCCTGGAGCGAGGTCGCGACCTCGCCGCGCTTGGCGAGAAGCTGGATCGCCGCGTGACGGTCCGGCGCGTCGATCACGCCGGCCGCGGCCGATCCCGAATCCGTCAGACTTTCATACTCGAAGTTCGGCATGGCTCTGGTGGTCAAACGGTGCTCTCGTCGGCGTCTTGCGTCGCCCGGAGCACTTCCTCGATGGTCGTGATGCCCTTCACGGCCTTTTCGAGGCCGTCCTGGCGCATCGTCTTGAAGGCGTCGCCGATCAGTTCCTTGAGGTCGCCGATCGAGGCGTTCTCGGAGATCGCATGGCGCACGGTCGGCGAGACCTGGAGGATCTCGTAGAAGCCGACCCGCCCGTGATAGCCGGAGTCGTTGCACTTGTCGCAGCCGACGCCCCGCCACACGCGACCGCCGAACGCCTCGAGTTCCCCGGGCTGGAGCCGATGCTCGATGTCCTCGGGGATCGGGTACTGCTGGCGACAGTGCTGACACACGCGCCGTCCGAGACGCTGGGCGAGCACGCCCTCGATGACCGACGCGACGAGGTAGGGTTCGACGCCCATGTCGATCATGCGTCCGATCGAGCTCATCGCGTCGTTCGTGTGCAGCGTGGAGAAGATGAGGTGACCGGTGAGGGCCGAGCGGATGGCGATCTCCGCCGTCTCGCCGTCGCGGATCTCACCCACGAACACGATGTCCGGGTCCTGGCGGAGGATCGCGCGAAGACCGTTGGCGAACGTGAGGCCTCGCTTCGGGTTCACCGGGATCTGGTTGATGCCCGCGAGTTCGTACTCGACCGGGTCCTCGATCGTGATGATCTTCTTGCGCGGGTCGTAGAGCTTGTGCAGCGCGGTGTACAGCGTCGTCGTCTTGCCCGAGCCGGTCGGACCGGTCACGAGCACGAGCCCGTGCGGCTTGCCGATGAACCGGTCCATCACCGCCTGCATCGGCTTGCTCATGCCGAGCGAGTCGAACTCCAGCGGGAGCGCGCTCTTGTCGAGGATGCGCATGACCACCGACTCGCCGTACAGCGTCGGCACCGTCGACACGCGGATGTCGACCTTGCGCCCCTCGAACCGCAGCGTGATGTGACCGTCCTGCGGCACGTACCGCTCGGCGATGTTCATCCCGCTCATGATCTTGATGCGACCGACGAGCGCCGCCTGCAGGTGCTTCGGCGGCGGCGGCTGCTCGGCGAGCACGCCGTCGATGCGGTACTTCACCTTCAACTCGTTCTCGAACGGCTCGATGTGCACGTCCGACGTGCGACTCTGGATCGCCTCCAGCAGCAGCAGGTTGACGAGGTTGATGAGCGTCGGCTGCTCCGCCATCCGGTGCAGGTCGTCCGCTTCGATCGCGTCGAGATTGTGCTCCAGGTCGCCGCCCGAATCCGCGTCGTCGGCGAGACTCTCCGCCATCCGCGCCGCCGTCGTGCCGTAATGCTCGCGCATGAGGTCCGCGAACAGCTTCGGCTCGAGACCGATGCGCGTCACCGGCAGATCGCACAACGCCGCGACCTCGTCCGCCGCCGCGATGTCCAGCGGATCCATCATCGCGACGAACACCCGCCGGTTCGCGATCCGCAGCGGCACGACCCGCAGACGCACCGCGATGTCCGACGTGAGCAGCGAGATCGCCTCGCGCGTCGCGTCGGGCGCCGTCGTCATCCAGTCGATGCCGAGCGCGGCACAGCGGTCGCGGATCGGGTTCACGTCTTCCTTCGAGACGGTGAAC
This sequence comes from Phycisphaerales bacterium, assembly GCA_020427625.1. Classification (GTDB taxonomy): domain Bacteria; phylum Planctomycetota; class Phycisphaerae; order Phycisphaerales; family SM1A02; genus JAGQOI01. The sequence goes on from JAGQOI010000379.1 coordinate 4,534, forward strand.
TCGCCGCCCGCCTGTCCGTTCGACGCGCCCGCGTCCGTCGCGAAGATGGGGGTGTCGGTCTGTGTGGAGGCGTCGCTCATCGGATTCCCATCGCCAGGGGTCGGATCGCCGCCCGGACCGGGCGACTTCGTGTCACTGGATGCCCGCCGTCCCGAGCCGTGTCGCCCGGAAGGTCGGCCCGCCGTCCCGGTCCGGCCCGCGCGACGCCGCGCGACGGCGGCGCTCATGGGTCCATCGGCACGGATCCGACGGTATTCTTGCCAAAACCGGCGGCACGTCCATGA
>JAGQOI010000380.1 GCA_020427625.1 Phycisphaerales bacterium
CGCGCGACACGCTCCTCGACCTCCTGTGCCCGGCGCTGGACGGCGCGCCGTGGGTCCGCGCGGCCTGGCTCGGCGGGTCCGACGCGACCGGCCGCGTCGATTCGCATTCCGACCTCGACCTCGTGCTCGTCGTCGAGGATGATCGGATCGAGGACGCGTTCGACCTCGTCGTCGACGCGCTCGAAACGTGCTCCCCGATCGACCGGCGCACGCGCTTTCCGCTGCCGACGTTCCACGGACACGACCAGGCGATCTACCGCCTGCGCGATGCGCCGGCGACGCTGCTCGTCGATCTCGTCGTCCAGCGCCGCAGCGCCACGGGACGACTCCTCGAACCCGAACGACACGGCGACGCCGTCGTGCTCCTCGACCGCGACGGTCATGTCGACCCGCCCGCGCTCGACCATGCCGCGCTCGACGCGACGCTCGACGCGCGGCGGGCCGATCTCATCGCGCGCTTCGACCTGTTCCAGACGCTCGTCACCCGCGCCATCGACCGGCGACACCGCGCCGAAGCCGCGCAACGCTACGTCGCATTCACCCTCGCGCCCCTCGTCGAACTCCTCCGGCACGAGCATTGTCCGCAGCGCCACGATTTCGGCCTGCGGTATCTCGACCGCGACCTGCCGCCGCGGACGCGCGATCTCGTCGAACGTCTCGCCCTCCCCGGCGACCTCGACGCGCTGCGAAGCGCTCAGATCGAGGCGATCGACGCCTTCGAGACCGCGGCACGACGGATCACCGGCGACGCGTCACTCACCATCCGCCGACCCTGAACCGGGCCGCCGTCGCACGACGAATCGTCGATTGATCCGCGCGTCGGTGGTCCCCGGCCCGCCCCCGGACAACAATCCCGCACCATGCATACCCCACCCGCTCCCATCGACGCCCTCGTCCTGCCGTTCCAGCGCTTCCTCAGGCTCGAGGCGTCGGGCGGAATCCTGCTGCTCGCGGCGACCGTGTTGGCGCTGCTGCTCGCGAACTCGCCGTGGGCGGCGACGTTCGCGAGCGTCTGGGACACGACGCTGACCCTCGGCGCCGGCTCGCTCGTCATCTCGAAGCCGCTGCTGCTGTGGATCAACGACGGACTCATGGCGATCTTCTTCTTCGTCGTCGGGCTCGAAATCAAGCGTGAAGTGCTCGTGGGCGAGCTGTCGTCGGGGCGCAAGGCCCTCCTGCCGGCCGCGGCGGCCCTCGGCGGCATGGCGGGACCGGCGCTCATCTACCTCGCGTTCAATCGCGGCGGGACGGGGATCGACGGCTGGGGCGTGCCGATGGCGACGGACATCGCGTTCGTCGTGGGCCTGCTCGCGCTGCTCGGGCCGCGGGTGCCGCTCGGCCTCAAGGTCTTCCTCGTCGCGCTGGCGATCGTCGACGATCTCGGCGCCGTGCTGGTGATCGCGTTCTTCTACACGGACGCGCTGTCGGTCGGCGCGCTGGTCGTCGCGGGCGGCGTGATGGCCGCGCTGATCGTCGCGAACCGGCTCGGCGTGCGTCGTCCGACGGTCTACATCGCGCTGGGCGTCGTGCTCTGGGTCGCCGTGCTGAAGTCGGGGGTCCATGCGACGATCGCGGGCGTGCTGCTCGCGCTGACGATTCCGGCGCGGATCGCGCTTTCGCCGGCCGGACTGCGCGCGACGGTGCAGTCGGTGCTCAACCGGCTCGACGTGCGCGACGACGATACCGGCGCCGTCGAGGCGAGGCAGACCGCGATCCACCGGCTCGAGGACGCGTGCGAACTCGCCCAGACGCCGCTCCATCGGCTCGAACACGCCCTGCTGCCGTGGGTCAGCTATCTCATCATGCCGGTCTTCGCGCTCGCCAACGCGGGCATCGCGCTCGGCTCCGGCATCGGCGAGGCATTCCGCGACCCGATCACCCTCGGCATCGCCGTCGGCCTGTTCGTCGGGAACCAGATCGGCATCACCGGGTTGAGCTGGATCATCGTGCGTCTCGGCGCGGGACGTCTGCCGGACGGCGTCGGCTTCCGGCACATTCATGCCGCGAGCTGTCTCGCCGGCGTCGGCTTCACGATGTCGCTGTTCATCGGCGGCCTGGCGTTCACCGATCCCGCGCCGCTCCATCACGCCAAGCTCGGCATCCTCGCCGGCTCGCTCGCGTCCGGCCTCGTCGGCATGATGTTGCTGTGGCGCGTGACGCGCGGGCACGAGGCATGAACCGGGCGTGATGCCGCGCGCCGGACCGCGCGCGGCATCACCGCCCGATGTGCCTCAGCTCCAGTTCGCCAGCAGGATGGCGAGGTCGGACGAGCCGACCTCGTCGTCGCCGTCGAGATCCTCGCTGCAGGCGCGGCACGGGCCCCAGGCGGCGAGCATGATCGCCAGATCCTCGGGCGTGACGAGGAAGTCGCCGTTCAGGTCGCCCGGCACGGCGGGATTCTCGCACGCATGGAGACGCGCGATGCGCGTCGCCGCGATGCCCGCGATCTCGCTGTACCGTCCCGCGACGTACATCGCGGTGCCGCTGCCGTCATCGTGCACGATCGCGCCGTAGCAGTCATCGTTCGCGCCGACCTCGGACCACGTGAGTCCGTCCCACTTCGCGACCTTGGCGATCGCGTTCGTTCCCGACATCGTGAACGTGCCGAACGCGTAGAGTTCCTCGCCGTTGCCGGCGTCGAACGTCTCGAGATGCCACACGAGCCCGTTGGCGAAGCCGTCGCCCACGGCGCTCCATTCGCTGCCGTTCCAGCGGGCCACGCGCGGCGACGCGATCCCGCCCGCCGCCGTGAACGACTGGCCCGCGACGTACAGCGCCTCGCCGCTCCCGTCGTCGTACGCCGCCATCGCGTTGATCGACGAGGACGCGGTCGGGCCCGTGATGCCGCTGCCGAGCGGCGACCACGTCGTCCCGTCCCACTTCGCGACGCGACTCGCGGCGACGCCGTCGATGCTCAGAAACCGGCCGCCGGCGTAGAGCGCCTCGCC
>JAGQOI010000381.1 GCA_020427625.1 Phycisphaerales bacterium
CCGGCTCGTTCGTCAAGTTCGACTCGGCGAACAGCGCGAAGGAGTACCTCCTCATCGGCACGCACCTCTCGGTCCGGTCGAACGACTTCGAGTCCAACGACGCCGGGGGAGACGGCACCTACGGGACGGTCGCCCAGACGACGTTCGAGGCGATCGACGCGTCGGTCCGGTTCGTGCCGGAGCGCAAGACGGCGATCCCGACCGTGCAGGGCGTGCAGACCGCGATCGTGATCGGCGCGCCGGGCGACAAGGGTGATCCGCCGTCGACCGACGAGTACGGGCGCGTGCGGGTGCGCTTCCACTGGGACGGCTTCGGGCGCGAGGACGCGAGCGCGGACTACAAGTCCTGCTGGGTCCGCGTCTCGCAGATGTGGGCGGGCAAGACCTGGGGCGCGATGACCCTGCCGCACAAGGGACAGGAGGTCATCGTCGACTTCGAGGAGGGCGATCCGGACCGGCCGATCATCACCGGCCGCGTGTACAACCAGGCGACGATGCCCTACCTCGTGCCCCAGGACAACGTGAACCGCTTCGTGCTCCGCGATCTCGGCGAGAACCGGATGACGATGGACAGCACCGACGGACGCCAGTCCATCGAGCTCTACTCCCCCACCGCCACGTCCGCGCTGACGATCGGGCACAAGGACGTCAGCAGCACCGGGCACGCCGACGGCGTCGACATCGATCCCTCGCGTCCGGGCGGCACGGTCGACGATGACATCCAGGGCGTCAAGATCAAGACCGCCCAGCACTTCGCGTGCGTCACGAACAAGGACGTCATCTTCGACGTGCAGGAGCGATGGAACCAGCGCATTCACGGCACGAACCAGGACCCGACCGGCAACCGCGACGCGCCGAACGCATGGGAGACCGTGATCAACAACGGCGACGCGACCATCAAGCTGGAGAACGGCAGCCTGAATCTCAAGGTGCTCGGCGGCAGCAACGGCAAGTTCGACATGGACGTCGATCACAACTTCGACCTCTACGTCAAGAACAACTACACCGAACTCACCGACGGCGACTTCAGCAGCACCGTCGGCGGACACGGCGACCGGCTGAACCACTCCAACGCGACGTCGGCGACCCTCGGCTCGACGAACGACCTGTTCATCGGCGAGAAGGGATCGCTCCACATCGGACTCGACTTCTCCGCATTCATCGGCGGCAAGGTGTCGTTCGTGCTCGCGCTCGAAGCGGCCCTGAACATCGCCGGCAAGGCCGAGGCCAACATCGGCGGGTCCATCGCCATCGACGTCGCCAAGCGGATCGAATACACGATCTTCCCCAAGATCGAGAAGAACGGCACCGACCTCAAGAACGACCTCATCAGCCTCAAGAACACCACCGGCGCTGCCCTCAAGCAGGCGGCCATCAGCATGGCCAAGTCCTCCAGCCTGTCCTCATACATGGCGCCGTTCCATATGTTCATCTGATGCCGTGACCACGTCCGTCGGGACGTCATCGGCCGAACCCCATCGATCCCGGCCCCCCGACCACCGCGCGGGCGGCACGCCGCGCCGAGACCCGACCTCCCGGGAAACACGAGCGCGGCGTCGGTGCACCATGCTGGTCCCGAGCCGAACGACCGCGACCCGGGTCCATCCCGCCGCTCGCGGCCCACTCAAATTGACGGAGGTCGCACAATGACGAGTTGGTCGTGACTCCGAATCGGTACCATCCCCGCCGGCAATCCCGGCGCGGGAACGCCCGGAGGGGACCGACATGGCGACGCAGGAGCAGCGGCTGGTTCAGTTCTAC
>JAGQOI010000382.1 GCA_020427625.1 Phycisphaerales bacterium
CCCCCCACGGCGGACGCACACCCGCCGGCCTTGATCGACGTCCAAGAGAGAGAGAAGACCGCGATGATGTCCAGCGTGTTCCCGACCGGCGCCGTCTGCGGCGCGGCGATGTGTCTTGCCGCCGCCGCCCTCGCCGACCAGATCGTTCTCGAGCCCGTGCGCGACAACACGCTCATCGAGGAGACGACCGGCGCACTGAGCAACGGGCAGGGCGTCAACGTCTTCGCGGGTCGGGTCGGTCCCGGCAGCGGCGCCACGAAACGACGGGCGCTGCTCGCCTTCGACCTCGGCGCGATCCCGCCCGGTGCGACGATCGAATCCGTCACGCTCGAACTCACCGTGACGCAGGCCCAGCCCGCGGTCTTCACGATGCCGCTCCATCGAGTGCTGGCGGCCTGGGGCGAAGGCGCGAGCGAAGGCATGGGCGGCGGCGGGGCCCCGGCCGAGCCGGGCGACGCGACCTGGCTGCACCGCTTCCATCCCGATGTCTTCTGGACGACCGAGGGCGGCGACTTCGCGCCCGACGCCTCGGCGACCGCCGCCGTCGGCGGCAGCGGCACGTACGCGTGGGACTCGACGCCCGAACTCGTCGCCGACGTGCAGGGCTGGCTCGACGATGCATCGTCCAACCATGGCTGGGTGCTGCTGGGCAACGAGGCCATGGCGCAGACCACGAAGGCGTTCACGAGCCGCGAGTGGCTCAAGGCGCGGGAACGACCGCGTCTGACCGTCGAGTATGCCGCGCCGACGCTGGTCGGCGATCTGAACGGCAGCGGCACGGTGGACGCCGCGGACCTGGCGATCCTGCTCGCCGCCTGGGGTCCGTGCGGTCGATGTTCGGCGGACCTGGACGCTGACGGCACGGTCGGACCGTCGGATCTGGCGCTGCTGCTGGCGCAGTGGACCTGAGGTCGGCATGGCGCGGCGGGGCAGGGACGGCGACGGCTACGGGGACCGATAACCCGGCCAGGCGTCAGAGTTGCGCGCCGTCGTGTCGGATGGTCAACCGGGACTTTCGTCTTGCCCCGGCGTGACCGAGGCACTATATATCAAGGGAGAACGCCCGTTCGGAGGAGAGCCCGCGCCGTTCGAGAATCGGACGACAGGTGGATCCCGGAGCGACCGGCCGCGGGAGCGGCAGGCCGCTGGTGGTGGTCCCGAGCGCGGCATCTGCGAGACGGCGTCCCCGAGAGCATTCCCTGAGAAAGGATCATCCCCCATGCGACGAATCATGACCGCGGCCTGTGTCGCCGGCCTCACCCTTGCGATCGGCGCGCCGGCGTTCGCGGGCGCCATCAGCCTGGCGACGACCCGGGTCGCGAATGGCGTGGCGTACCCGACGTTCGTCACGCACGCGCCGGGCGACCCCGACCGTCTGTTCATCCTTCAGAAGACGGGTCAGATCAAGATTCTCGATCTGACGACGAACACGATCCTGCCGACGAACTTCCTCAACGTCTCGGTGACGGGCGGCACGAGTCTGAACGACGAGCGTGGCCTGCTCGGTCTGGCGTTTCATCCGGACTACGAGACGAACGGCTTCTTCTACATCAACTACACCGGTTCCGGCGGCGCGACGACGATCCGTCGGTACAAGGTCAGCGGCGATCCGAACATCGCCGACGCGTCCTCGGGCGTGACGATCCTCACGATCTCCCAGCCGTTCACGAACCACAACGGCGGCTGGATCGGCTTCAAGCCGGGCACCGACCACCTCTACATCGGCACCGGCGACGGCGGCTCGGCGAACGATCCCGGCAACCGCGCCCAGGACATCACGAGCCAGTTGCTCGGCAAGATGCTCCGGATCATCCCGAGCACGTCCGAGCCCGCGAGCCCGACCTACACCATCCCGAGCGACAACCCCTTCGTCGGCGTCACCGGCGACGACGAGATCTGGGGATACGGCCTTCGCAACCCGTGGCGCTGCTCGTTCGACCGTCAGACCGGCGACCTCTACATCGGCGACGTGGGTCAGAACGCCTGGGAGGAGATCGACGTCGTCGCCTCCGATTCGCCCGGCGGCCTGAACTTCGGCTGGCGCTGCATGGAAGGCAACAACTGCACCGGCCTCTCCGGCTGCACGTGCAACGACAACGCGCTCACCGATCCGGCGTACGCCTACTCGCACTCGAACGGCTTCTCGGTCACCGGCGGCTACGTCTATCGCGGCTGCGCGATCCCGGAGATCGACGGCTTCTACTTCTTCGGCGACTACGTCCTGCAGCGCCTGTGGACCGGCCGCTGGAACGGCAGCATCCTCTCCGGCGTGCAGCTCATCACGACGCAGCTCTCGCCCTCGATCGAGGGGTTCACGGTGAACCAGATCTCCGCCTTCGGCGAAGACGCGAACGGCGAGATCTACATCTGCGATCACGGCGGAAGCACGACCGGCCAGATCTTCAAGATCATCCCGTCCTCCGGCGAGGTGGACTGCGACAAGGCGCCGTGCGTCGGTGACCTCACCGGCGACGGCATCGTCGGCGCCGAGGACCTCGCGAGCCTCCTCGCGAACTGGGGTCCGCAGCCGAAGGGCAACGACGCCGACCTCGACGGCGACGGCGACGTCGGACCCGCCGACCTCGCGATCATGCTCGGCGCCTGGGGCGACTGCCCGTAAGCCCCGAGCCGACGCCCGTCCTCAATGTGACGTGCCTTCAAGCCCCCGCGGTCCCGGATCGCGGGGGCTTCTGCATGCGGACGCACCGAGGCGCCGGACTCACTCGCCGAAGGCGTCGACCGTCCGGCGCAGACCGTCCTCGAACGCGACGAGCGGGACGTAGCCGATCGTCGAGGCCGCCCGCGACACGTCCGCCCACGAACGCTCGACCTCGCCCGTCCGCGCCGGGGCGAACGTCGGCGCGATCGCGACGCCCATGATCCCCGCGAGCGTCTCGACGAGTTGGCGAAGACTGTACGAGCGGCCGCAGGCGATGTTGAACACCTCGCCGCGCAACGGATGCGCGCACGAGCCCGCGAGCAGGTTCGCCCGCACCGCGTTCGCGACGTACGTGAAGTCGCGCGTCTGCGACCCGTCACCGAAGATCACCGGCGACTCGCCGCGACGGATGAGATCGATGAACCGCGGGATCACCGCGGCATACTGCGAATCCGGACGCTGACGCGGACCGAAGATGTTGAAGTACCGCAGACTCACCGTCGACACGTCGAAGCAGTGCGCGTACGCGCGTGCCATCGACTCGCCCGCGAGTTTCGCCGCGGCATAGGGCGACATCGGACGCGCGGACATCGATTCCTCCAGCGGCAACTCGGCGCTGTCGCCGTAGGCGCTGCTGGAGGCCGCGTAGATCACCCGGCGCACGCCGCGCCGGCGCGAGGCCTCGAGGACGCGCGTCGTGCCGGTCGCGTTCACCTGCTGGTAGAGCAGCGGCTCACGCAGACTGCGGGGCACGGAGCCGAGGGCGGCCTGGTGGAAGACGTAGGCCGCGCCGTCGACGGCGGCGTCGAGCGCCGTCTCGTCGAGGATGGAGGCTTCGACGAGTTCGACGCGGTCGGCGACGTGGGCGAGGTTCTCTCGTCGTCCGTTGGAGAGGTCGTCGATGGCGACGACATCGGCGCCGGCGTCGAGGAGGGCGTCGCACAGGTGGGAGCCGATGAATCCGGCACCGCCGGTCACACAGACGCGTGCATCGCGATAGCAGGATGACCAGTCGGGTGGTGCCGTCATCGGGGATCGCACGGAATGGCAGCGCCGCGGGCGGCGCGGGGGTCAGCCCGTCGGCGGCACAGTGGACCGCGCCGGGGGATGAATGCGGATGCGCCAGAGCCGATCGCGCGAGACCGACCAGTCACCGATGACCGGCCGGGAGAAATGCACCGTCACGAATTCGTAGAGTTCGCCGTCGTCCTTGGGGAACATGACGTCCACCTCGGCCCGGAACGGTCGCAGGCGAAGGCCGGTGACGTGATAGCCGTACTCGGCGTCCTGCACCATGACCCGTCCGCCGCCGAGTCGGGCGATGACGTCCTCGTACACCGCGGCGGGCGTGCCGTCGGGCAGGTTGATGGCGTAGCCCGGGCGGGCCGGAGCGTAGTGATCCATCACATGCTGGAGGGACCGGGCGAGGAGTTCGGGCACGGGCGGCTCGCTCGACTCGCCCCACGTGAAGCCGCCGGCGATCGGCGGCTCCGTGATGTTCGTCGCGCCGCAGCCCGAGAGCAGGCCGGGTCCGAAGATCGTCGCCGCGAGACACAGCACCAGGCACCGGAGGGTCGTGGACATGGGCGGCCAGTGTACCAGAGCCGGGCCCGGAACGGGACCCGTCGACCCGTCCGTCCGAGCGGGGATCGGCCGCCTACGATTGCGGCATGTCCACTCGACGGATCGTCATCGGGATCACGGGCGCGAGCGGCGCGGCGTACGCTCGTCGCGTGATCGAGCACCTCACGATCGCGGGCGTCGAGGTTCATCTCGCGGTGAGCGCGCTTGGTCGCCGCCTTCTTCTGGACGAGCTCGATCTGCGGGTGGACGGCGACGCCCTGTCGAACGGGCGCGGGCATCTCGTCACGGTGTATCCGGAGAACGACGTCGGCGCGAAGATCGCGTCGGGCTCGTTCCTGCACGACGGGATGATCATCGTCCCGTGCTCGGGCAACACGCTCGGCGCGGTGGCATCGGGCGTGACGGGCAACCTCCTCCAGCGGGCGGCGGCGGTGACGTTGAAGGAGCGCCGACGTCTCGTCCTCGCGTATCGCGAGTCGCCGATGGGACACATCGATCTCGTGAACATGCTTCGCCTGAGCGAAGCCGGCGCGGTCCTCGCGCCCCTGGCCCCGGGGTTCTACCTGCTGCCCCAGACGGTGGACGACCTCGTCGACTTCATGGCCGGCAAACTCCTCGACCTCGTCGGCGTCGAGCACGCCCTCAACACCCGCTGGACCGGCCAGACGCCGAAACCGTAGCGCGGGGTGCACCACCGTGACTCGGGGTTCACCACGGAGGCACGGAGGACACGGAGGGGGGATTTGGGTTTGGAAGAAGAAGAACGCTGGTGTGGAGTCCGCGCGGCGACGGTTGACGGGCGCCGCCATGTCACTGCCGTGGAATGCGCCCATCTGATCATCGGCCCCGGTCATCACATCCCGTCCCGTCCACCACTCCGAACCAATTCATGATTCCGCTCCGCCTCCGTGCCCTCCGTGCCTCCGTGGTGAACCCCCCGCCTGACGCCCGGCCGGCCGGGGCGTATACTGCGGTTCGTGAAACTCGTCACGACCGTTGAGACCTGCCGCCATGCCGTACACCATCGAACCTGATCCCGCGTTCGGCCTCGAGGTCGAGACGACGGAGTACCTCAAGGACCGTACCGACTCGGGCGATCGGTGGGTGCTCAACTTCGGTCCGCAGCACCCGGCGACGCACACGACGCTGCGTCTGGTTCTGGAACTGGACGGCGAGCGGGTGGCCCGGGCGACGCCGCACATCGGGTATCTGCACTCCGGGTTCGAGAAGCTCGGCGAGCATCACGACTACAACCAGTACGTCTGCACGATCAGCCGGATGGACTACATCAGTCCGATCGTGAACGACATCGCGTGGCATCACGCGGTGGAGACGCTGTTCGGGATCGACCTCACGCCGCGGTGCAAGGTGATCCGGACGATCCTGGCGGAGCTGGGTCGGATTCAGAACCACCTGTTGTGCTGCGGCGCGGCCGCGCTGGACCTGGGGGCGTTCACCGGCTTCCTCTACGGCTTCAACGAGCGCGAGCACATCTACGACATCCTCGACTACGTGTCGGGTCAGCGGTTCCACCCGGACTACACGCGGGTGGGCGGCATGAAGAACGATCTTCCGGACGAGGAGACGTTCAAGCGGATGGTGAAGCATCTCGTCAACGAGCGCATGCCGAAGGCGATGAAGGACCTCGAGACGCTGCTGAACCGGAACCGGATCTTCGTCGATCGCGTGCAGAACGTCGGCGTGATCAGCGGCGAGGAGGCGACGTCGTGGGGTCTGACGGGTCCGATGGCGCGGGCGTCGGGCGTGAAGCGCGACCTGCGCAAGGACGAGCCGTGCCTGTGCTACGCCGACAACTGGGACGGCCAGGGCGCCGAGGCGGTGCGCTTCTCGGTGCCGATCTCGCACGACGGCGACTGTCTCGCGCGGTATCTCGTGCGGCTTGAGGAGATGCGTCAGTCGCGCGAGATCATCAACCAGCTCATCGATCGCATTCCGGGCGGGCCGATCGACAGCTACGCCGACGGCAAGTACCGCATTCCCGCGAAGGGTGACGTGTACGGCTCGATCGAGGCGACGATCCAGCACTTCGAGATCTTCATGACGAATCGCGGGTGGGACACGCCGATCGGCGAGTGCTATGCCGCGATGGAATCGCCGAACGGCGAGCTCGGCTACTACATCGTCGCGGACGGCACGAAGCACCCCTGGCGGGTGGACGTGCGTCCGCCCTCGTTCATGCACTTCCAGGTGTTCCCGCGCCTGATCGAAGGGCACCAGCTCGCCGACGTCGTCGCGGTGCTGGGTTCGCTGAACATCATCGCGGCCGAACTGGACCGCTGACGGAACCGACCCATGGCCTGGATCGTCAAACCCTCGGCGACGACGCAGATCGAACGTCGCAACGAGCCGTACCTGACGAAGGAGATGCGCGACGGGTACACCGCCGACCTCCTCCCTCGCTACGAGACGTCGATGGGCGCGCTCATGCCGATCCTCCACGACGTCCAGCACCGCAACGGGTGGATCCCCAAGCAGGCCATGGAGGAGATCGCGGCCTTCCTCGGCATCGCGCCGGCGGACGTGCTCGACACCGCGTCGTTCTACGAGGAATTCCACACCGAGCCGACCGGCAAGTACGTCGTCGGCATCTGCCAGTCGATCGCCTGCGAGGTCTGCGGCCACAAGGCGATCCTCGATCACGTGCGCCAGAAACTCGGCATCGAACCCCACGAGACGACCGACGACGGCAAGTTCACGCTGCTCGCCCTCGAGTGTCTCGGCTCCTGCGACACCGCGCCGGTCGCCCTCGTCAACGACGACCTGCACGAAGGCCTGACCATCGAAGCGCTCGACGCAGTGCTCGATCGCCTGCCCGACTGATCCCCCCGAGCATGACCACGCCACGATCCAAGTCCCTCATGCGCAACCTCGGCGAGTTCTTCGGACACCTCGCGAAGGCGGTCCGGACCGATCCCGCCAAGGATCCGCACCGGACCGTGGTCCGCACCGAGGTCGAAGAGGAGGACCGCGGCGACGTCATCCTCCGGCGCACGACGATCGAAGAAGTCGAGGTCCGACGCGACGCCTCGAAGCCGACGACCCCCCCGCCTCCACGGAACTCACCGCCATGCCAGTGACCGATCCCGTCCTCCTCAAGCGCATCCCCACCGCTCCGTGGGGCGATCCGAAGAAGCGGACCATCGTCGGCTACGACGAATACGTCCGCTCCGGCGGATACACCATGCTCGAGAAGGCCCTCGGCATGACGCCCGAGGCGATCGTCACCGAGGTCAAGGACTCCGTCCTCCGCGGGCGAGGCGGCGCGGGCTTCCCCTGCGGCGTGAAGTGGACGTTCCTCCCGCCCCCCGACGGCGGACGACGATACCTCGCCGTGAACTGCGACGAAGCCGAGCCCGGCACCTTCAAGGACCGACTCCTCGTCGACTTCGACCCCCACCTCGTCCTCGAAGGCATCGCCATCGCCTGCTACGCCTGCCGCCTCGACACCGCGTACTTCTTCATCCGCGGCGAGTACCGGCACCAGGCCAAGGTCATGGAGAACGCCCTTCGCGAGGCGTACGACAAGGGCATCTTCGGCACGGGCGGACTGCTCGGCGGCACGAGCGACTTCGCCGTCGAATGCTACGTCCACCGCGGCGCCGGCGCGTACATCTGCGGCGAGGAGACCGGACTGCTCGAAGCGATCGAGGGCAAGCGGGGCTGGCCCCGCATCAAGCCGCCGTTCCCCGCGGTGAAGGGACTCTTCGGGCGGCCGACGATCGTGAACAACGTCGAGACCCTGGCCGCCGTCGTGCCGATCATCGAGCACGGCGCCGACTGGTGGAAGGGCATGGGCTGCGAGTCGTCCATCGGCGGGCCGCCGTCGTTCGGCCCGAAACTCATGGGCGTGTCCGGACACGTGAACACGCCCGGCGTGTTCGAGGTCGACCTCGGCATCCCGCTGCGCACGCTCGTCGAGACGCATTGCGGCGGCATGCGGGGCGGCAAGAAGTTCAAGGGCGCGATCGCCGGCGGCGTCTCCATGGGCATCCTCGGTCCCGATCAGTACGACGCCGAGATGGACTTCGACATCGGACGCAAGTACGAGGTCATGGGACTCGGCACCGCCTGCCCGACCGTGTTCGACGAAGACACCGACATGGTCGCCGTCGCCCGGAACATCAGCCGCTTCTTCAAGAACGAATCCTGCGGCCAGTGCACGCCGTGCCGCGAGGGCGCGCAGTGGATGTTCAAACTGCTCTCCCGCATCGAGCGCGGCGACGCGACGACGAAGGACCTCGACCTCCTGCTCGAACTCGCCGGCTCCATGGGCATCATGCCCGGCACGACGATCTGCGGACTCGCCGACGGTCACAACTGGGCCGTGCGGACGATCGTGAACAAGTACCTCCCCGAGTTCGAAGCCCGCGTGAAGCCGTATCACGTGCCCGTGTCGGTTACCGTCGGGGCGTCGTGAAATACGGTTCACCACGGAGGCGCGGAGGGCACGGAGGGGGATTCTTGGGTTCGGAGTCGGAGTTCGGCGAACGAATGACAACCCCCTCCGGATGGAGGGGGTTGTGCGTTGGTCGGCGTAAGCGCGAGGGTCAGCGCGGCAGGGGTGCGGCGCGGGTCGGTTCGATGCGTCGGACGCCGTCCTGGAGGGCGATGGACTCCATCGCGCTCCGCTTCGCGCGGCCGACGTAGAGGCGAAGGTCCGGCGCCTCCTGTTCGATGACGAGTCCCGCCGTCCGCAACGATGCGGCGAGGGCGACACTCGGGCGGTCGACGAGGACCGTCACCCGCAGCTCGCCGGTCGCATCGCCGCTGATGAGCGGACGCGCGGCCGGGTCGAGACGAGTGTCGAGCTTGATCTGGCGCACGTACGATTCGATCTCGTCCGTCGCGGCCTTCGCGACGGCGTCGAGGGCGGCGGTGCGGGGGACGTCGGGCGTCGCCGCGCCGTCGTCGGCCGTCGTGACGAGGGCGTCGACGAGCATCATCACCGGTGCCGCGGACGGGTGGAGGGTGCCGAGCACGAACGCGATCTCGCGAGCGACGTCGACGCGCCCGGCCTTCGCTTCGTCGACGGCGACGCCGACGAGTCGTGGCGTGACGAGGTGTCCGCCGGAGGCGATGAATCCGTGCTCGCCGCGCGCCTGCCACTCGCGGGCGAGGTCGGTGAGCAGTGTCATCATCGCGGTTGCGACGGGCTGTTCGGGTTCGATGGAGAGGGCCTGTTGCGCCCGGACGGCGGCGCCGTTGAAGTCGAGGGCGACGATGAGTGCGACCGAGGCACGGGCCAGGGCGGTCGCCTGCTGACGGCGGACGACCGCCTCATCGACCGGTTCCGGCTCGGCCGACGTTGCGACGATGAGGCCGGCCGCGTCGACGACGCCGGTGTCGGCATCGGCCTTCGTGTCGCCGGCGGCGACGGTCTCGGCCGTCTCGGCGACGGTGTCGTCGGTGGTGGCGGCGGTTTCGTCGATGGCTCTGGCGAGGCCGCGCGTCGGACCGGCCTGTCGATCATCGGCGGCGGTCGTGCCACCCACGGTCGTGACGGTTTCGGTCGTCGCGCCCTTCTTGCGCAGTTGCTCGCGAACGGATTCGAGTCGCTTGAGTTCTTCGGGATCGCCGATCGCACGATCGCGTGCCGGCGCGGCCTCCGCCGGTGCGGCGGTCGCGGGCGCCGGGGGCGGCGGAGCGGACGGCGTCGCGTTCGGACGCGGCGTGCCACCGGCGGGCTGGTTGGCCGGAGATCCGCCCGAACCGGCGGCAAGCTGGTCCTCCCGGAGCACGACTCGGCCGCGATGCTCCTTCATGAAGCCACCACCACCGCCTCCGCCTCCCGCAGATGACGCCGGCGCCGCCGTCGCATCCGGGCGCGGCGACGGAGCCGCGGGCACTTTGGCGGCGTCCTGAACGAGGAGGCCGAGCGCGGGAATGTCGCCGAGCAGCAGCGGCGTCACCTGCGGATCCTGAAGGACCATGATCCCCCTGGCATCCACCGTGTTGCCGAACCTGAACGTTTCGGCGTTCGGCTGGAATGTGAGGTCCTGATGCGCGACGCCGTCCACGCCGAAGAACATCTCGGTCGACGGCACGTTCGCGGCGGGATCGGTCGCGACCTTGTCGAACTCGGCGTAGACATATTCGATGGACGTTCTCAAGTCGTGTGCGGCGCCTTCACCGGCGTAGTAGAGACCGGCCAGGGAGCCGGCGCTGGAGCCGCCGCCTTGCCGGCGGGCCTCCGTTCCGAACTTCGTGCCGAGTTCGATGGCGTCGACGACCTTCTCACCGGCGGTGCGGGCCTCGAAATCGACGGCCTCGCCGCCACTGATGCTCTTCGAGTCGGACTTGAGCACCGGTCGCCCGAGGCGCGCGCCGAGCGCGTCGACGTCCGCGCCCCATCGCGCGCCGCCGTCGGTCGCATCACGACCGGCATCGCGGCGGTCCTGCTCGAACCACGCGGCGTCGGCGCCGAGTTGTTCGCGGTTCGCGCCGAAGACGCCTTCCCAGGTCATGCCGTGCGGGTATTCCACGGGCACGGCGACGAGCATGGGACGTCCGTCGAGGTTGACCTTCGCCTTTTCGACGGCGACGAAACTCGTGAACGGCGTCATGAGACGGTACTCGACACCGAGCGCGACGACCGCGGCCTTGACGTCGGGCGGGACGTTGCCGTCCTGCATCGCCTTGAGGTGCGGCGTCGTGATCGCGTCGACCTTCGCCCGCGCCCAGAGCGTCGGGAGGACGTCGTGTTCCGCCGATTCGGCGGGCAGTGCGAAGGCCATGGTCTTCTCGTAGGCGCCGCGACCGGTGCGGCCGCGCAGGGTGAGCGTCGCGTTCGGTGCCGCGCCTTCGTAGCGACCGTGGATGACGAGCGGCGTTTCGTCGTAGAGGTCGGGGATGGCATCGAGGGGCGGGAAGCACTCGACGATCTGTGCCGCGCCGCCGTTGATGGTCACCTCGATGTTGGTGAGGACGGGGGTGGTGATTCGTCGGACGAATCGTTCGACGAGTTCGTCGGCGTTGCCTTCATCGGTGATGAAGTCGGCCGCGCCGCAGCCGGCCTTCGCCATGCCGTCGAGCAGGTATCGGTTCGGGCTGTCGCCGATGCCGACGCTGAAGAACCGGGTCATGCGTCGGTGTCGGGTGATGGCGTCGAGGATCTCCATGTCGTTGCCGACTTCGCCGTCGGTGAGGAAGAACACGATGCGCAGCGGGTCGGCGCCGACGTGTCCGCCGAGGGCTTCGCTGACGGCGAGCGTGCGTTCGCCGTTGCTCGTGCCCCAGAGCCCGCGGATGACGAGTTCGGTCGCTTCGCCGAGCGTCGAGAGATCGATGGCGTCGGCGTTCGTCCAGCGGAGGTCGAGCCCGTCGCGGACGCGCAGACGTCCGAAGATGCTTCGTCCGTCGGGTCCGTCGCGGCCGTCGATGACGAGGGCGTCGACGGGCAGGCGCACGGTGATGCCACGTCCGTCGGCGGGCAGGTCCGCGAGGGCGGCGAGATCGATGGCGCGGTTCGCGGCGGGTTCGAGGGACTTGAGGACGGCGGGCTTCATCTCCGTGCCGCCGCCGCCCTGTCGGGCTTCGACGTAGGCCATGGCTTCGGCGAGTCGTTCCTCGGTGAACGCCCGGGGCTCATCCCAGAGCGTGCTGAGCGAGTTGTTGAACGTGATGATGTTGAACGTATCGTCGGCGCGCATCGTCTTGAGCGCCTTGACGAGGGTCTCCTTCGCCTTGGCGATCGGGAAGCCCTTCATGGAACCGGAGCAGTCGAGGACGAAGACCATCTCGCGGGGCCGGATGTCCGGCGCGGCGACGCGGGCCGGGGGATCGACGAGCATCGTGAAGTAGCGTCCCTGGTCGCCGGCGTGCGCGAAGACGGCTTCCTCGATGGTGTCGTCGGTCTGTCGCCACTTGAGGATGAAGTCGCGGTTGGGGATGTCGCGATCGGTCTTCAGCGCGAGGGTGACGCGCTGCGGGAGTCCGTCGGCTTCGCGGGGCGCGGCGTCGGCGCGATCGATCTCGTGCAGTTCGGAGTCGAGGGCGCGGATGCCGGGTCCGCCGGTGTCGATGGTGACGGTGATGCCGATGTCGTGACCGGCGCGGGTGCCGGGCGGGACCGGCATGGGCGTGATGCGGCTCGCGTCGGGCACCTGGTCGGTGTCGGCGGCGAAGCCGGCGCCGGGACGCGCGAGGTGCGAGACGTCGACGAAGAACCACCGGTTGTTGAGCCACCCGGTGCCGTCGGTGTAGAGGCGACCGATCTCCGACGACCCGTTCGCGTAGCGCGCCTCGAACTGGTACCAGAGGGTCGGGTCGTTCGGGCGCGGCTCGGGCGTGAACTCGATGCCGATGACGTCGCCCGCGGCCAGAGCGCGGATCGAGTCGTCGTCCGTCGTGCTCGTGATCGCGCCGAGCGCCTGCTGCGCGCCGACCTCGCCGATGCGCATGGTCGTGCGGGAGTGCCGGTCATGACGGAGGTTGATGTCCATGCCGGGCCGGAGTCCGTGGGCGAACCCGGCGCCGATGCGGAGCTGGGTCATGTTCTTGCGAGTCTGCGCACCCTGGATCTGGACGTCCATGGCGACGGGCGGCACGGGCGTCGTGCCCCACCAGTCGACGCCGGGCTTGCGGATGGCGATGGCGCCGGACATGAGCCGCGCGAGCTGCGGGGCGCCGAGGATTCCCCGGGCTTCGGTCGCGCCGGTCTCGGTCATGCCGAAGGTCGCGGGTCCGAGGAGGACGATGCCGGGCGCGGCCTCGAGTCCTTCGGGCAGGGTGGCCATGGTGGCGCCGGATCGTCCCGGGATGTAGCGGGGCGAGACGACCATCGGGAAGTCGAACGCGTAGACGCCGTCGACGCTCTGGAGCATCTCGACGTAGCTGATCTCGATGACGATGGTTTCGCCGGGCGGGATGTTGCCGATGGACTGCGTGAAGATGTTCGGACGTTCCTGTTCGAGCAGGCTGGCGACGTAGCCGCTCTCGATCGCCTGCTGGTAGATGCGTCGGGCTTCCTCGCGTTCCTTGACGTCGCCGACGATGACGCGATCGCCGACGGTCATGGTCATGCGGTCGACGGCGGATCGGTGACCGAGCGGGAAGGTGTAGACGGCCTCGATGAAGGTGTCGTAGGTGTTCGTGTAGCGTTGTCGCACGGAGACGCGGCTGAAGCGTCCGGTGATGTGCGCATCGACGTCGGTGTGCTTGAGCGGGCAGGGACCGAGGAGGTTGCCGTCGCGGTCCCGGGCGTCGAGACGACCGCCGTCGGGCACCATGATCGCGGTGCTCGCGGAGGCGGTGGAGTTCGGCGTCGGGAGGAACATCGTCACGAGCACGAGGATGAGGATGAACGAGGCCGCGAGCTTGAGGCGCGGACTGCGCACCGTGCGCCAGAACGAGAACCGGGTGGTCTCGACGGTCGCGGCCCGTCGTCGGGGGGTCGCGCGTTCGGACGCGAGGGTCGCGAGGAGTCGATCGCGCCCGGCCGCGGCGGCATCGGCGTTGCGGGCATGCCAGACGCGGAGGAGGCCGTCGAGTTCGTCGCGCGGGGGAGCGGATGCGGTTCCGTTCGCCGGGTCGTCGCGGTGGGATCGGGGGGAGTTCTTCATGACGTGATCACCTCGTTGAGGATGGCGGCCAGTCGTTCGCGGGCCCGGGCGAGCAGCTTGTAGTAGCCGCTGCGGGACACGCCGAGCGCGACGGACGCGGCGGCGACGGGATCGGTATCGAGGTAGTACAGGTGGATGGCGA
>JAGQOI010000383.1 GCA_020427625.1 Phycisphaerales bacterium
AACGCCGCGACGTCCACCGCAGCACCGGAGAGGAACCCGTCGCCGGCCGCCTCGTCGTAGTGCCGCATCAGGGCGACGATCTCGGCGTGCCGCGCGGCGTCTTCGACCTCGAGGCGATCGAGCAGCGCCCGGCGCTCGGCGCCGTCGAGGTCGAGGGCGAGCTGGAAGAGCGCCTCGGTCGACATGCCCGGGTCGTGACGGGTCACGGCGGCGGACCGCCGTCGTCGCGCCGACCATGCATGAGTTGGTGGAGCCGCGCGACGACGTAGCGCCACTGACGATCGATGGTGCGCGTCGTGACGCCCAGCGCGGCGGCGGTCTCGTCGCGGCTCAATCCCGCGAAGTACCGCAGCATGACGATCTCGGCCTTGTCGGGCGCCTCCGCCTCGAGCGCGCGGAGGGCGTCGTCGAGGGCGACGAGATCCTCGACGGGTGCGGCGATGGAGATGTCGGGCGTGTCGGCGTGATCCATCGCGATGCGACGACGATCGCCCCCCCGCTTGCGGGCGGACTTGCGCCGGGCCTGGTCGACGATGATGTCGCGCATGGCGAGCGCGGCGGCGCCGAAGAAGTGCCGCCGGTTCTCCCAGCCGGGATCCTCGTCCCCGACGAGTTTCATGTACGCCTCGTGGACCAGCGCCGTCGGCTGGAGCGTCTGTCCGGGGGCGATCCGTCCCATCCGGCTGCGGGCGAGGGCGCGGAGCTCGTTGTAGACGAGCGGCAGCAGTTCGGCCGCGGCATGCGACTCCCCGGCCTGGACGGCCTCGAGGAGGAGCGTGATCGGCTTGTCGGGCGGCTCGGTCATGGTCGGTCGCGGGGGGAGGATGGACAGCATCAATCGTATTCTCCGCGGGTGATCTGTGGGAGCATCGATTGGCCCGATGCCGGAGATCCACACGATGCCCGGGTCGGCATTTGGCGGAAGACGGGCCGGATGCATGCGTTCCGTCGCGGCGCGGCATCGCGCCGGCATTACGCCGGAGCCCCTTGGTCAACCCGGCTCGATCGCGACCCATCGACCGTCAATCGCAGCACATCGCACCACGTTCACTGCATATCGACGAGGATGCGGCTGCATCACGCCCTCCGGCCCGGTCGACGCGGAGCCGCGCCGAGGCGCGGCCGCTCCGTCAGTCGCGCGGCACCACGAACATCGACTCGTCGGGACGGACGGCGCGGGCCATCCAGAGCGGGCGCCGGAGGCGGTCCGGGCCGGGTGCGGGACGCGTCATCGCGAGCCACTCGCGATAGATCGCCATCGACTTCTTCGTGTCGACGAAGACGTCGCCGTACTGATCATCCGGCGCGGCCTTCGTGAGGCGGACGCGTTGATGCCAGCAGTGCTGACCCGACACGGGATCCGGCTGCACGGGGAAGGTGAGGTTCTGATGGACGCCGCCGTCGGTCCACCAGACGCGTCGGCTGTCGGGATCATCGCTCTCGAACGGGCGGATGCCCTCGACGCGTCGGAATCGGAACGCGCCGTCGCCCATCTCCTCGCGCACGACCGTCGCGCTGCCCCACTTGTCGGTGCCGACGTCGTCGAAGAGGCGCCAGCGTCCGAGATGGTGCGAACACGCGATCACGCCGGGCCGGATGCCCTCCGTCACCCAGGCGCGATTGACGAAGTGACCGATGCGCGTCGAGACCCGCACGAGGTCGCCGACGTCGACGCCGACCCGGGCCGCGTCCTCCGGATGCATCCACACGGGGTTCGTGTTGGAGAGTTCGTAGAGCCACTTCGCGTTCGCGGCCCGCGTGTGGATGAGCGTCGGCAGGCGGAACGTCGGCACGAGGATGATGTCGCCGGCCTCGATATCGAAGTCACGTCGGTGCACCTGCGTCTCGCTCACGCCGGGCATG
>JAGQOI010000384.1 GCA_020427625.1 Phycisphaerales bacterium
ACCTCGCGGCCTCTGTGGTGGCTCGATCTTCCGATCCGTATTCGCACGGAGTCACCGAGACACTGAGGGGATAGACATGATTGGTTCCGATTCCCGTGCGAGGCACCCCGTACGTCAACCCGCCCGCGTACCATATTCCGAACCAAAACTGCCCCCTCCGTGCCCTCCGCGCCCTCCGTGGTAAACCCCGCCTTGTTCCACGTGGAACACCTTGCGTTGGGGGACGATTTGTGGTTTGATGCCGAACAGGTGCCGTATCGCATCGGTCTGTATCAATTCATCTTGCACGGAGGCGAACCATGGCCAAGGCATCAGAGCGGCCGGCACGACGGAGACTCGGACGAGGACTCGACAGCCTCCTCAACCGACCCGTCGAACTCGACGCCACCCCGTCAACCACACACGCCCACGACACGACACCCGACGGATCACCGGCCGTATCTGCGCCTGTCGATGCATCCGCGGCCGTCGCACCACACGACGACCAGCCCCGGCTCGTCGCCCTCCCCGTCGAATCCCTCCGGCCCAATGCCCGACAGCCGCGGCAGACCTTCGATCCCACCGCGCTCGACGCCCTCGCCGCCTCCATTCGCGCCGCCGGCGTCATGCAACCCGTCATCGTTCGCCCGGCCGACGCCGACGGACGACATGAACTCGTCGCCGGCGAACGGCGTTGGCGGGCCGCCCGACTCATCGACCTGCCCACCATCCCCGCCATCATCCAGAACGTCGACGATCAACTCGCCGCCGAACTCGCGCTCATCGAGAACCTCCAGCGCGAAGACCTCAACCCCATGGACCGCGCCGTCGCCTTCCAACGACTCGTCGACGACTTCGGCCTCACCCACCAGGCCCTCGCCGATCGCGTCGGCATCAGCCGCGCCGCCGTGACGAACCTCATGCGCCTCACCGAACTCGGCGAATACCCCGCCGCCGCCGTCCGCGCCGGCACGCTCACCCTCGGACACGCCAAGGTCCTGCTCCAGATCCACGATCGAGCCGCGCAACGACAACTCGCCGAACAGACCATGCGCCACGACTGGTCCGTCCGAGTCCTCGAAGAACGCGTGCGCACCCTCCTCGATCCCGCCCCCGGTCCGAGCCGCGCCGCCCGATCCGCGCCGACGCCGCACATGGCCGACCTCGAACGACGACTCGGCGATCACCTCAAGACCAAGGTCCACGTCCGCGCCGGACGCAAGAAAGGCAGCGGCACGCTCCAGATCGAGTTCTACGATCTCGACCACTTCGAAGGACTGCTCGAACGATTCGGATTCGACAGCGCGTGAACCGCGTGACGCAGGAGCCCATCACGCCCGAGCGCGCGCGCAGTGGGGGGGGGGCCGCGCCGACGACTCACGCCGTCGCGCCGGCCGCCACCGACGCGAGCCCGCGCCGCAGACGCGCATGACGGCGGAGCCGTCGAATGAAGTCGTCCTCGCGCACGCCGCCCTTCGCCCGCATCACCATGACCAGCGCGCGACGATCCCGCGCCGACCACGTCTCCAGTCCCGGCACGAGCGCCACGAGCGGCGACAGCGAAGAGAACGACGCCCGCTCCGCCGCCGACCAGCGTCGACGATCGCCGATCCCGAGCAGCCGCGCGAGACGACGCCGCGCCCGCGCCTCGGCCTTCGCGCGATCGCCGCCGTGATCCGCCTCGATCGAACGCGTCACCGCCAGGCCGAGCGCATGCACGTCCGGCGTCGGGGCCGCGTCCCGCGCCCCGATCGACAGTGACAACCCCCCGGCCGCGAGACGACGCAGCGTCGCCTTCGCCGTCCGGCCCCCGCGATCCCCGGCCAGCGCCGCCCGCTCCGCGTCGGCCCGACGCGCCGCCGCCTCGTCCGGCGACCGGAACCCGAATCGATCGTAGAACCAGTACGCGCCGGATCGGATCGCATCCTCGTTGTCGACGCCGATCTGGAACGGATCCACGTCGAACCGACGCACGTCGAAGTGCCGGTGATACACGCGCAGCAACTGGGCAAAGAGGAACGCCGACTCGCCGCCGCGGAACTCGTCGAAGACGTTGATGCCGATCTCCGCGCGATCCAGGAAGATCCACGCGCCGCCGTACGCGACCGGCACCCGGTTCCGCGCCGCGACATAGCCCACGTAACTCTCGAGCGGCAGACGACGCTCCGGACGCATGCCGATGAGCGCGACGTCGATCCCGCGCTCGAGCGAATACAACGTCACGTCATGCTCGTTCGCGTGCGTCACCGGATCCGTCTCGCGGTAGCGCGACAGCAGCGTGATGCGCGCGGCATCCAGAAGCGCCTCGCGCGTCGCGACGTCCAGTCGACGCGGCGACGGCAGCGCCCGACCGATCCACGTCCGCGCCGACCCGTCGCGCCGCAGCGCACCGCGCTGCGCGAAGAGATGCCGCGCGGGAAACCGCGCGAGCGTCCGCGAACACGCGGGCTCGTCGAGCGTCCACCGCACCTCGAGTTCGAGCGCGTTGAAGACCGCATCGTGCGCGCTCGCGCCGACGTCCAGCGACGACAGGCGATCGAGCACCCAGCGCAACGTCGACTGCTCGCGCGTTCCGATCGCCTGCCGGATCCAGTCCTCGACCGAAAGGTCGCCGCCGATGAGCCCGTCGCGCTCGGTGGGGGAGAGGCACGCCGCGACGAGTTCGTCCAGGTCCCGGCCGCCCTCGCCGTCCTCCCACGCGATCTCCACCGACCGCGGCACCCGTCGGGAGAGCCAGTCGGTCATCGCCGACGAGAACGTCGACTCGATCACCGTGCCGCCGATCCCCGTCGCCTCCAGCGGCCCGCCGCTCCCTCGCTCGATGATCGACGCCGCGACGCCCGTGAGACGACGCAGTTCCGCGTCGACGAGGCGCGCCATGCCCGCCGAGTCCGGATGCGCCGCCATGAAGAGCAGCAGATCGTGATACGCCCGCAGGCGACGAGGCGCGCGCCAGTCGAGATGACGGGCCCGTTCGAGGCCGTCAAGCCGGATTCGCGCGGCCTCCGGTCCGAAGCGCGTGCGCACGGCGCCGAGCATGTCGAGACACTGCTTCATCGCGGCGGCTCCGGGGATCCTGCGATCCGGATGATACGCGCATGCGGGCATGCCGCGCGACGTCCGATTTGCCGCCCGCAACAAACCGTCGTAACATTCCATCTTCCTCGGGGAAGGCGTCTGCGCCTCCCCTTTGTCAGTTTTGCCCCTAATCGAATGAGACAGGTTGTCATGGCCAAGAAACGCAAGACCACGAAGAAGAAGACGAAGAAGAAGACGACCGCCCGCAAGACGTCGCCGCGAGGGGGGTTGTCCGCGGCTTCGATCGCCGACCTCCGACATGAGATCGATCGGCGACAGAAGGCCATCGGCAAGCTGGAGACGAAGCGCGACGCACTCGCGGCACAGTTGGCCGCGGTCGACGCCGAGATCGGCGAGATCCGCTCGCTCGCCGGCGGCGGCGGCGCCCGGCGCGGCCGCACGGTCGTCGCGAAGCGGGGGGGCGCACGCAAGCGCCCGCGCAATGCGATGAACCTCGTCGAAGCCCTCTCCAAGGTGCTCGCGGGCGTCACGATGTCGGTCACCGAGGTCGCCGGGGCGGTCCAGAAGGCCGGCTATCGGACCACCAGCGCGAACTTCCGCACCATCGTCAACCAGGCCCTCATCTCCAACCCGTCCGTCTTCAAGAAGGTCGAACGAGGCCGGTACACCGCCAAGTAGGACGCGCCGCCACCCCCCGTACCGGCGACACCACCTGCCCGCGGGCGGGCGCGATGCCCGTGCCGGCGTCGGATGGAGCCGATTCGCCCGCTCCGGACCCGTCCGGCCGGCGATTCCTGCGCGACGATTCACGCGATTCCGCTGAAGTTGCCGCCCTCGGGCGACGATGAGGGAGGAAGCGCGACATGGTCTTTCGAGCCGATTCGCATGGATGCGAGTCGTCGAGACCGCCCGTCGTCTGATCGCAGGGAGGCGATGCGCCATGCACGATCCGATCCCCTTCGGGCCCGTCCCGACCGCGAATCCGCATCCGGACGCATGTCCGCCGCCGCCGTCGGCCGCCCAGGCGTCGTCGACGGAGCGCCGCATCCGCGCGGCCTTCGGGCGGCGTCTGTCGATCTGGGCCGTGGACGTCCTCCATTGCCGCTCGCGTGGCATGGCATATGCAACGCATCGTCCGCATGCGCCGATGGTCCACCCGTCGGCGGCGATCGCTTCGTCATGGCAGGACGCCGCCTGACCGGGAACATCGGGGAGGAATTCACATGGGCGCCATCACCACCGGCACCGGACTCGTCAGCGGCATCGACATCGCGTCGATCATCGACTCGCTCATCGCGCTCGAATCCGCACCCAAGACCACGCTCCAGTCCCGCATCGCCGTCCTCCAGGGACAGCAGACCGCGCTGCTCGACATCAACGCGCGACTGCTCAACCTCAAGAACTCGGCGGCCGGCTTCCGCAAGGGCTCCGTCTTCCAGTCCGTCCTCGCGACGAGCGGCAACGCCGACGTGCTCGACGTCACCGCGACGAAGAAGGCCCAGCCCGGGTCGTACCAGTTCATCGTCAAGCAGCTCGTCGCCAACAGCCAGAAGCTCTCCGGCGGATTCGCCGACGCGAACACCACGCCCCTCGGACTCAGCTCGATGAGCTTCGAGTTCGGCAAGGGCACGCTCACCAAGGACACCGATCTCGATCACCTCAACGGCGGCGCCGGCGTGAATCGCGGCAAGATCGTCATCACCGACACCTCCGGCGCCCAGTCCACCGTCGATCTCACCGACGCCGTCAGCATCAACGAGGTGCTCCAGGCGATCAACGCCGACGACGAGATCAACGTCTCCGCCGCCATCGACGGCGATCGGCTCGTCATCACCGACAACGCCGGCGGCGGCGGCACGCTCTCCATCGCCAACGGCGCGAACTCCACCATGGCGACCGAACTCGGCATCAACACCGTCGACAACGGCGGCGGCGACGCCGACGCGACCGCCGGCGTCATCGCCGGTGCCCGCATCCACTACGTCGGCGCCAATACCGCCCTCGAATACCTCAACGGCGGCAAGGGCGTCCTCATCCGCGAGAACATCGCCGATCTCGTCATGACCCTGTCCGACGGAAAGAAGTTCGAGGTCGACCTCGGACGCATCGACGCGCCCATCGAGAACAGCACCCTCCTCAGCGAACTCAACAACGGCGCCGGCGTCACCATCGGCGGCAGCGACAACCCCGATCTCACATTCGTCGACCGCGACGGCAACGAATACGAGGTCGAACTCTCCGGCGTCACC
>JAGQOI010000385.1 GCA_020427625.1 Phycisphaerales bacterium
CGCGCCGACCACCATCGCGGCGACCATGACGTTCAGACGACCGACGTTGGCACTCCAGCCCATGACTCACTCCTCGCCTGCGGCACTCCACCAGATCACGACCCGCCGACTCCCGGCAGGCGCGGCGACCGCCCGCACCCGGGGCACGGGATCGCCATGCTCTTTAATGCGTCCGATCGCCCCCGGCTGCACAGAAACGGCGCCGCCTCGCGACCACTTCGAGATACCGGACCCGGTCCCCGCCCGCCCGACACGTCCGATAGCCACGCCGCCCGAAATACCGGACGCGCCGTCGCACCCCGCCGTCGGGCGCTTCGACCGAGGGCCGCCTGATCAGAACAGGTCCACCCGCCGTCCGATGCGGGTGACGTGGGCGATCAACTCGCCCTCCTCGCGCGACGCCGCGAGGTCCACCTGCGCCTCGATGATCCACTGACGCTCGTCCTCGGGATCGAGGATCGTCTGACGGATCACGCCCGTCGCGGCATCGAGTTCGAAGAGATCCGGCCCGCGGGCGTCCGGCGTGATCAGCACCGTCTCGTGCTCGCTCCAGTACGGCTCGAAGGCCTCGCGGACCTGGGCGGCATCCAGCGTCGCGCCCGCGACCGCGTCGTAGTCCCGCGCCGCCAGCGCCCGCACCCAGTTGAACGCGCGGCTGCGCACGAGACGGGGCACCAGGCGCCAGCGCGGCCCGTCCTCGGCCGACCCCTCGCGCACCGGTCGCTGCTCCGTCGGCGCCAGCCCGAACTGCTCCCATTCCTCCGCGACGCTCGTGTCGACGACCTCCACGATCGCCGCGAGGTCGTCGATGAGCTCCCGGATCGCCGGCGACGGCAGCGGCACCGCGCGCCGGAACACCTTCACGGTATCGGCGAGGTAGTAGAGCAGCGTGTGCTCATCGTGGGTCAGGTCGTAGCGTCGGACGTATTCCGAGAACGACTCGCCGCGTTCGAGCATTTCCCGCGCCACCGATTTCGGGCACGGCGGGCGATCGGCGATGTGGGGATGACCCGCCATCCACGCCTCGAAGTACGCGTCCAGTTCCTCGCGGAGCGGCTGCGGGTGCTCGATGGCGTCGAGTTCCTCCTTCATCGCGATGTTCGCCTCGATGCTCTGGCCCGGCTCGCGCAGTTCCTGGAACCGGATGTTGCGCTCGGCCCGGACCTGCGCCCGCAGGATCGCGCCGGGGTCGTCGAGGATGGACTCGATCACGCTCAGCACGTCGAGGTCGGCGTCGGCCGCGGGCGCCTCCTCGCGGGCCAGGACCCGCTCGATGGCGTAGCGCGCGAACGGAATGAGCGGCCGGTCGAACGACGATTCCAGCGCGCTCGCGCCGCGCAGGTCGTACAGACGACCGTGTTCGTCCGGCGCCTCGAGCCGCCGCACGATGCCTTTCGCTTCGAAGTCGGCGAGCACCCGTTCCGCCTGTTCGAGATGCTCCTCCTGGCGATCCGCGACCGATTCGATGAGGTGCCGCAGCGCCTCGTGACCGTCGCCCGCGCGATGCAGCACCTGGAGCACGAGCGGGCCGGTGATCGTGAACCGGGTGACGAGCGGCTTGATGTCCGCCGTGAGCAGACGCGTCATCGTGCCTTCGTTCCAGCCCTTGAAGCCCTTCGGGGGACTCTCCGGACGGAACTTCCGTCCGCCGCCCGCGGCCTTCGCCTTCTTGCGCGTGTTGCGCACCTCGTGTTCCGGCGCGAGGACGATCACCGTGCCGTGATCGTCGTGACCCTTGCGCCCGGCGCGACCGGCGATCTGCCGGAACTCGCCCGCCGACAACTGGCGCGGCGCCACGCCGTCGTACTTGTAGAGCTGGCGGAAGATGACCGTGCGGATCGGCATGTTCACGCCGACGCCGAGCGTGTCCGTCCCGCTGATG
This sequence comes from Phycisphaerales bacterium, assembly GCA_020427625.1. Classification (GTDB taxonomy): domain Bacteria; phylum Planctomycetota; class Phycisphaerae; order Phycisphaerales; family SM1A02; genus JAGQOI01. Next base: position 1,883 of record JAGQOI010000385.1, read on the forward strand.
AGCGTGATCAGCCCGCTCGACGCCAGACGCTCGACGAGACGCCGGTACTTCGGCAGCATCCCGCCGTGATGCACGCCGATCCCGTGCGGCAGCACCGTGCGCAGCTTCTTGCCGAACGGCGTGTCGAACCCGAACCCTTCGAGCGTCGCCGTGATGCGCTTGCGACCCTCCGAGGCCGCGTCCTTCAGCTCGTCCGGCACCGGCGTCTTGCGCAGATCCTCCGCGAACTGGGCGGCATCGCGTTTCGCGAACGACACGACGTACGCCGGCGTCAGCCCGCGCTTGCGCGTCGATTCGATCGTCTCCAGGAGCACGTCCTCGCGGTACTCGAATTCGAGGGGCACGGGTCGTTCGATCGACTGGACCGCGATGGCCGGGCCCTTCGTGCGTCGCGCGACGTCGGCCGCGATGGCGTCCGGATCGCGGAGCGTCGCGGACATGAGCAGGAACCGGGCGTCGGTCATCTCCAGCAGGGGCACGAGCCAGGCGGTGCCCCGCTGGGGGTCGGAGTAGTAGTGGAACTCGTCCATGACGACCCAGCCGAAGGGCGTGAGTCGTCCCTGGGCGAGGGCCATGCTGGCGAGGATCTCGGCGGTGCAGCAGACGATCGGTGCGTCGGGGTTGACGGTCGAGTCACCGGTCATGAGGCCGACGTGTTCCGGCCCGAACGTCGCGCAGAGGTTGAAGAACTTCTCGGTGACGAGCGCCTTGATCGGCGCGGTGTAGACCGACCGCCAGAGGTGCTCGGGGAGGTCGCCGTCGAGCTTCGCCCGCCAGAAGCCGGTGAAGTGTGCCGCGAGGGCGACGAGCGACTTACCGGATCCGGTCGGAGTCGCGAGGACGACGCTGGTGTTCTCGACGATGGCCTCGAACGCGCGTTCCTGCGCCGGGTACGGCTCGAGGCCGACGCGATCGCAGTACTCCATGAAGGCGATGAGGAGGTCACTCGCCTCGGCCGACGCGGGCGGCTGCTGAACGAACTCGGAACTCACGGGACTCCTCGGCGGCGCCGCGGCGCGATACGGAA
>JAGQOI010000386.1 GCA_020427625.1 Phycisphaerales bacterium
GACCCTCGCCCAACTCAATCACCCCAACATCGCCGCCCTCTACGAAGCCGGAACCACCGCCGACGGCGCCCGCTACTTCGCGATGGAACTCGTGCGCGGCACGCGGCTCGACCAGCTCGCCGGCGATCGCCGCACGCGACTGCAGTGCTTCGTCGAGATCTGCCGCGCGATCGCCCACGCCCACCAGCGCGGCGTCATCCACCGCGATCTCAAGCCCTCGAACATCATCATCAACGAGAGCGGCCGTCCGAAGGTGCTCGACTTCGGGCTCGCCCGTCTGCTCGACACCGCGGGCGTGCCCGTCATCGACACCCTCGTCGTGCCCGGTCACCTCGTGGGCACGCTCGCCTACGTGAGTCCCGAGCAGGCGCAGGGCGACGGCGACGCCGTCGACATCCGCACCGACGTGTACTCGCTCGGCGTGCTGCTCTACCAGCTCATGACCGGTCGCCTGCCCCACGATCTCGAACGGCGCCCGCTCACCGACGCGATCCGCGTCATCGTCGAGGAGACGCCGCCCGCGCCCGGAACGGTCGATCGCACGCTCCGCGGCGACCTCGAGACGATCATCCTCGCGGCGATCGAGAAGGATCCGGCGCGGCGCTACGACAGTGCCGCGGCGCTCGCCGACGACGTCGTGCGCGTCCTCGACTCGCAGCCGATCCGCGCCCGTCCGCCCCGGGCCTGGTACGTCGCCGGCAAGTTCTTTCGTCGCCATCGCGCGATCTCGCTCGTCGTCGCCGGGCTCCTCCTCGCCCTCGTCGCCGGCACGGTTGGTACGTCGTGGGGACTTCTGCACGCCCGCGCGCGGGCCCGCGACGCGGTGCGCGCCAACGAGCATGCCCAGCGCGTCACCGCCTTCCTCCAACGGGTCATGGCCCGACCCCAGGATGCCGTCGCCTCCTCCGTCTACGCCATGACGAGCCGCAGCCCGCGCCAGCGGTCGACGATCGACGTGACGATGAACGACGTGCTCGCCTGGGCCGAGGAGGAGAGCGCCCACGAGTTCGCCGACGACCCCGACGTCCTCGTCGAGGTCTGGCGCACGCTCGGACGATCGTACCTCGCGCTGAGCGACCGCAGCGCGGCGACCAGCCTGCTCACCCGCGCCGACGCCCTCGCCCTCGACGCCTTCGGTCCGACCGACCCGCGCACGCTCGCGTGTCGACTCGATCTCGTCGATGCGCTGCGCGTCGACAGTCGCATGGACGCGGCCGCGGCGATCGCCCAGGAGGTGCATGCGATCTGCCTGGAGACGCTGCCGCCGCACGATCCCGTCGCCATCGATGCCGCCCTCGCCGTCGCGACCGGTTGCGTCGCGACGCACCAGCTCGATCTCGCCGCGTCGCTCGTGACCGACGCCGTCGACGCTGCCCGCGCCGCGCACGGCCCGTCCGCGCCGCCGACGCTGCGGGCGGTGCGGCATCTCGTCTCGATCCGACTCATCCAGTCGCGCGAGGAGGACGCCGTCGACCTCCTGTACGAACTCATCGACGCCCGCGCCGGCGCCGAAGGCCATGAACTCGAACTGCTCCGCGATCGATCGGAACTCGGCGCCGTCCTGCTGGAGATCGATCGCATCGACGAGGTCATCGACGTCATGACGCCGACGGTGGTCCAGTGGCGAGAGCGCCACGGACCCGATGATCCCGAATCGCTCGACGCCGCGACCACCCTCGCCGCCGCCCTCGGCGCGGCCGGGCGCCTCGACGACGCCGAACGTCTTGCCCGAGACACCTACGCGCTCCAGTTGCAGCGGTTCGGTCCCGATCATCCGCAGACCATCCGCGGCCTGCGCGCCGTCGGCCGGACGCTCGTCCGTCGTCGCGAAGCCGGTCGACCCGCATCGTCCGCGCTCGGCCCGCCGGTGCCGCTGTCCCACGGCGCAACGACGGAACTCTTCGTCGCCGTCGCCGGCGCCAACGCCGCGTCCGGCGGACACGAGACCGCGCTGGAGATGTACGAGGAACTGGAGGCGATCGCGACGACCGACGACGGGCCGCTGCACCCGCTGGCCGTCGAGGCGCGGATCGCGCGTGGCCTCGAACTCGCCGCCCTCGATCGCATCGAGGAGGCGATCGCCGTCCTCGTCTCCGCATGGTCCCCGGCCCTCACGGTCTTCGGCGACGACGCCCGCGTGCACCGGCTCGCGGCGACGCTGGTCGAACTGCTCGACGACGCCGGTCGCTGGGACGAGGCCGACGAGTACCGCGGGATGTGACGGCGGGGGTGACACCGCCGGGGCGGTGCCGGCGGACGGCCGGGGCGGCGAGGCCCAGGCGAGGCCCAGTCGGCGAGGCCCAGTCGGCGAGGCCCAGACGGCGAGGCCGGGGCGGCGAGGGCCGGGGGCGATCCGCGCCCCCGCCGGTTCAGTGCCGGCGGGCCTCGCTCTTCTTCCCGCGGCCTCGCTCTTCGGGTCGGGGCGCGCTAGAATGGGATGTTCAGTTCTTTGACAACTGGGGCCGAATGGTATCGACCGGACAGGGAAGGCTTGTGGTGGCGCGTCGTGGAGCATCCTGGCCACGTAAAAAGGATGCAACATTCATAACTGCCAACACGCAGTACGCTCTCGCCGCTTGATTGCGGTGACGATCATCGCCCGACGCCCGATGGGGCGATGATTGAAGCCATCGGGCTGGCATCGACGGGCTGACAGTCCTCGTCGGTGTGAGAACACAGTCTGTCATGACGACTCGACACGCGGTCATGGGCGGTTCGAGGAGTCGAGATCAAAGTCATGACTACACGCGTAGAGGCCACCTGCTGACTGTTTCGGCACGGGGGTTCGAATCCCCCCGGCTCCATTTTTCCAACATATCGCACCGGATCGAATCGTTCC
>JAGQOI010000387.1 GCA_020427625.1 Phycisphaerales bacterium
CACCTCGACCACCTGGTCGATGATCGCCGTGTGGAAGCCGCTCACGTCGCCGAGATCGCTCTCGCCCGTCGCGTTCTGGAAGCAGTCGATCACCGCCGTGCCTCCCGCGGCCGGCAGGTTGATCGCCTTGCACTCGCTCCCGAAGATCTCCTGCACCGCCTCCAGCGTCTCGCCGAGATCGGTCGCCTGGTCGATCTTGTTGATGACGATCATGCGCGGCAGGTTGCGGGCCGCCGCCATCTTCATCAGGCGACGCTCCGTCGATCCGAGCGCCGCCGTCGCATCGACCACGAGCGTCACGACGTCGACGCCGGGAAACGCGCTCATCGCCGTGCCCACCAGGTCGCTCGAACCCGGCGTGTCGATCAGGTTGACGTGCGCGCCCGCATGATCGAAGTGCACCACCGCCGCCTCGAGGGAGTGCTTGACCTCCTTCTCCAGGTCCGTGTGGTCGCACACCGTGTTTCCGTCCTCGACGCGACCGACGCGGCCGATGACACCCGCATCATGCAGCATCTGCTCCACGAGGGTCGTCTTTCCCGCGCCGGCCGTGCCGACAATGGCGAGATTGCGAATGTCCTCCGTCTGATACTTGGCCATGATGTCGCGACTCCTGACGCCCGACACGACCTGCGCCGGGACGAGTGGTTTTTGAATCAAGAACGGAAAATATCATAGCGGAACGACCCGCCCGATGCACCAGTCCAGACCCCCCCCGGACCGCACCGTCTCAACCCCGCCGGATGCGCTGCCGGATGCGTTGCCGCGGGTCAGCGGACGCGCCGGGCCGTCACGACCGAGGCCACGAACAACTCGCCGTCCGGCGCCCGCGAGAACAGTTCGAACACGATCTCGTCGTCGGAGACGAACCGCGCCACCGAGCGGAACGGCTGATCGCGCCGGTCCATGATCGGGTCGTCGTCGGTGCCGGACATGGTGAGTTCGGCCCGGTCCGCGTCGTACGTCCCGCGGGCGACGCGGACCGACGTGCGCGTCGTGTCGATCCACGTCGCGAGATACTCGCCGCGATACCGATCGTACGCCAGCGTGTCCTCGGCCTCGTAGGGCTCGCCGAGTAACGTCATGTCGTACCGTCCGCGCAGGAAGCGACCGTCCATGATCCACTCGTACTCGCACGTGCCCGAATCGGGCGGGATCTCGGGCATGCCCGGCGCGAGCCACGAGCGGATCTCGAACGTCCACCGACCGACGAACCGATCGAGCACGGCATGCTCCGGTCCGCGGACCATGTAGTCGCGGTACCAGTCCGGCCGCGAGTCCGGGTCGAGACCCGGCGCCTCGATCGACGAGACGTCCCGCGCCGACGGATCGAAGGTCGCGGGCGTCGTCGCGCGGCAACCCGCGACGCCGCCCGCGAGGAGCACGAACGCGCCGAGCAGGACGATCGGGTGGAACGCACGAGGCATGGGATCGATCCTCCGTGAGACGGACGCCATCGTCGCGACCGGGACGCGCCCCGTCAACGGGTCGCGCGGCCGTGCACCGTCAGTTCGACCGCCCGCACCGGCGAGGCGCCGAGTCGGTCGACGCCGAGCACCGCGCCGGTGCGCCGATCGATGCGTCCGAACTCGAGCACGCCGGTCGGACACGTCTGCACGCACGCCGAACAGCGCACGCACTCCGGATCCTCCATCGGCCGACCCTTGTTCGCGAAGTTCATCACGTCGATGCCCTGGTGACAGACCGTCGTGCAGGCGTTGCACGAGATGCACTTCTTCTTGTCGGCGAGGATCCGGAAGCGGCTGAAGCGCGTGTAGATGTGCATGAGGGCCGCGAGGGGACAGGCGAAACGACACCAGACGCGCCCGGAGAACCAGAAGTAGAGTCCGACGCCGAGGATGCCCGCCCAGACGACGTCGACGAACCAGACGTAGTTGAGGTAGCGCGCCGCTTCACCGAGCCACGCCGGCGCCCCGCCGCCCGCGAGGAGCACCGTGTAGACGGTGCCCACGGCCCGCACCGGGTGGATCCACAGCGCGACCCGAAGGAGGAGCAGGAACAGCACCCAGAGCAGGAAGACCTGGCCGATCATGTTCGCCCGGTTCCATCCGGGTCCGTGCGGCATCTTGTGCCGATGCGCATCGCCCATCGTCTCCGCGAGCGCGCCGCACGAGCAGATCCACCCGCAGTATGCGCCCTTGCCCCAGCGCCGGATCATGAGCGGGATGATGACGAACGTCTGCACGATCGAGATGATGAGCCACGTCCACATCGGCTGCGCCGTGAACACGTTCCAGATGAACAGCGGCCAGGCGAGCACGAACCCGAACGTCCGCCAGTACTCGCGCCCCTGCGGATCCCACTCCGTCACCGGAAACAGCGCGTCGGCGACCGTCCGCCCGATGCCGCCGTCGAACCACCCGTTGTGTCCGAGCCACGGCAGCACGAGGTACGGCAGCAGGAACAGCGGGATGACCTGGAGGAGCGACAGCGTGACCGTCTGCACCGTCACGTACGGCGTGCGTCGACGCCGGATCCGACGGACGCCGAACCCGACGACGCAGAGACAGTACACGAGCGAGTACCAGAAGCCCGGCGACTTCGAGGCGAGCGTCATCGTGCCGAGGAACGTCGAGGGATCGGCCGGATCGCCGATGTTGAACGGAAACCAGCCGCGCGTCGCGAACGCGTCGTGGATCGGCAGCCCGACCTCGCCCTTCTTCCAGTGGTACAGCCACGTGCAGAGGGCGAGGAACAGGATGAGCGAGATCCAGGTCCGCGCGCGCCATTCGCCGCGGATCCGCAGGCCGCTGCGCCGGAAGAAGTCGAGCGGCGCCTCCCGCCCGATCATCGTGAACACCGCGTCGTTGGGGATCGTCTCGCTCGACCCGTCGGAATTGCGCAGCACGATCGACTCGGGATCGATGCGCTCGACCTCGGTCGAGAGGCGCACGTGCACGC
>JAGQOI010000036.1 GCA_020427625.1 Phycisphaerales bacterium
CTTCGATCCGATCGTGAGCGCGAGCCAGGTCGTCGGCGCCGAGGACGTCTACGAGTGGACCGGCGCCGGGCTCATCGCCGACGTCCAGGCCTGGCTCGACGATCCCGCGTCGAATCACGGGTGGTTCCTGTACGGCAACGAATCCGAGTCCGGCACGACGAAGCGCTTCGATTCGCGCGAGAACCCGAACGCCGGCGATCGTCCCGTCCTCATCGTCGACTTCATCCTGCCCGCGACCGTCGGCGCGTGCTGCCAGGAGGTCGGCAGTTGCGTCATCACGACCGAAGCCGAATGCGTCGCGTCCAACGGCGCGTACCTCGGCGACGGCACGGCGTGCATCGACAATCCGTGCGGCCTGTCGACCGGCGCGTGTTGCGACCCGGGCGGCGACTGCTCCATCCTCTCCGAACCCGACTGTCTCGCCGGCGGCGGCGTGTACTTCGGCGACGACTCCGTGTGCACGCCGAACCCGTGCGCGCCGCCCGACGGCGCGTGCTGTCTCGACGACGGATCGTGCGTCGCGACGACCGAGGACGCGTGCATCGCGCTGAGCGGCACCTGGCAGGGCGACGGCTCGTCGTGTCTCGACGCCGACTGTCCCGTCGTGCTCGAACCGTTCGTCGACCCGCTGCCGATCCCGGCGGTGGCGCAGCCGCTGAAGGGTCGGCCCGGCGGTGCGGCGACCTACCAGATGGACATCACGGAGTTCACCCAGCAGTTGCATCGCGATCTGCCGCCGACGACGGTGTGGGGGTACGCCGGGACGTTTCCCGGCCCGACCATCGAGGCGACGACGGACGAGCCGGTGACGGTGCTCTGGCACAACGATCTTCGGGATGAGACGGGCGCGTTGCGGACGGAGCACATCCTGCCCGTCGACCTGTGCCTGCACGGCCCCGACACCGAGGGCGCGACGGCGCGCACCGTGGCGCATCTGCACGGCGGTCACATTCCGTGGCTCGTGGACGGGTACCCGGAGTTCACCGCGCTGCCGGGCGAGACGCAGGAGTACGTGTATCCGAACCACCAGCCGGCCGCGACGCTGTGGTACCACGATCACGCGCTCGGCATCACGCGCCTGAACGTCTACATGGGTCTGGCGGGGTTCTACCTGATCCGCGATGCGGATGAATCGGCGCTGTCGCTGCCGACGGGCGAGTACGAGATTCCGATCGTCATCCAGGACCGGTCGTTTCACGCGGACGGTTCGTTCCGCTACCCGGACACGTGGCAGGAGATGTACTTCGGCGACACGATCGTCGTGAACGGCGCGGTCTGGCCGTACGCCGAGGTGAAGCGCGGCAAGTACCGGTTCCGCCTGCTCAACGGATCGAACTCGCGCACCTATACGCTGGCGCTGGACGACGGACGCACCTTCCGGCAGATCGGCTCCGACGGCGGCCTGCTCGAAGCGCCGGTGGCGCTCACGTCGCTCACGATCATGCCCGGCGAGCGGGCGGACATCGTCGTCGACTTCCAGGACGATCCGCTCGGGGCGGAGATCCTGCTCGTGAACAGCGCGCCGGCGCCCTTCCCGGGTGCCGCGGGCGTGGGCGTCGTGCCGAACATCATGAAGTTCGTCGTGACGGGCGGCGCGGCGTACTCCGATCCGCTGCCGGACACGCTGCGTGTGATCGAGCCCCTCGACGAAGCGGAGGCCGTGATCGAGCGCGACTTCGAACTCCGCAAGTACACGACCGAGTGCAACGGTTCGTGGTGGCTCGTGAACGGCGTCGACTGGCACCACATCCACGAGTACCCGGTGCTCGGCACGTCGGAGGTGTGGCGGTTCATCAACCGTTCCGGCATGGCGCACCCGATGCACATGCACCTCGTGTTTTTCCAGGTGCTCGACCGGCAGATGTTCGAGGTGGTCGAGGGCGAGATCGTGCCGCTGGGCGATCCCGTGCCGCCCGCGCCGAACGAGGCCGGGTGGAAGGACACGATCCGTGTCGAGCCGAACGAGCTCGTGCGCGTCATCGCCCGGTTCGAGGACTACACGGGCCGGTACGCGTACCACTGTCACATCCTCGAACACGAGGATCACGAGATGATGCGTCAGTACCAGACGGTGATGGCGTGTCCCGGCGACTTCGACGACGACGGGACGGTCGGTCCCGCCGACCTCGCGTCGCTGCTCGCGGCCTGGGGACCGTGCGCCGGGGCGTGCCTCGAGGATCTCGACCTGAGCGGCGACGTCGGACCCGCGGATCTCGCCGCCATGCTCGCGAACTGGGGACCGTGCCGGTAGACCTGCCGGTCGACGTTGCCGGTCGACGTCGGGCCGCGCCCCGTTCTCAGAGGTCGTCCTTGGTGGCCGTGACGCGCATCGCGGCGTCGAGCGTGGCATTGAACGACGACACGGACATCGTGTGCTCACGATACTGCGGGCCGACCACCGGGAAGGTGTTGTGGTTCTCGAACGTGCCCCAGGACCAGAAGCGGAACTGGACCGATGTCCCCTCCAGCGTGAGCGGCGGCGCGAGCACGGCGGCGTGACGGCCGGCGCTCTTGTGTGAGAACATCGACATGCCGCCGACGAGGATGACGTGCGTGCGGC
>JAGQOI010000388.1 GCA_020427625.1 Phycisphaerales bacterium
ACGAACCGGTTCGTCGAACTGCAACTCGAAGGATTCCGGCCGCCGGGACCGGAGGCGTTCGCGGCCCTGATCCGGCGCGTCATCGCCGACGACTCGTGTCACTGCCTCATCGCGTCGATCGACGGCACCGACGCGGGCGTCGCGGGCGTGACGGTCTACAAGCACAGCGGATGTCTCATCGCCGGCACGACGCTCGAAGCCCATCGACGGCGCGGCGTCCAGACGGCGCTCATCATCGAGCGTCTGCGCATCGCGCGTGACGCCGGGTGCACCCACATCTGCGTCGGCTCGAGCCCGACCGTCGCGACCGGCCGCAACGCCATCCGGCTGGGCTTCGTGCCGGCCTACACCAAGGCGACCCTGGTTCACCCGCGCCCGGGCCTGGTGCCTTCGGAGTGAGGATCACCACGGAGACACGGGGGTCACGGAGGAAGGCTGGTCTGGTTCGGATCGTGCAGCGGGCGCCGGACCATGTGCCCGTGCCCGGCGCACGGTGTCTTCAAACCAATGCTTCCACTCCGTGCCCTCCGTGCCTCCGTGGTGAACCCCCGTGCAGAAGCTGACAATTCCGGGCGCCGTCGAGCGGTCTCGTACACTGGCGGCGTGCTGGTCTATGCGGGTATTGACGAGGCGGGATACGGGCCGATGCTCGGGCCGCTGTGCGTTGCGACGAGCGTGTTCGTGCTGCCGGGCGATGATCCCGCGGCCGGGGCGCCGAACCTCTGGTCGCGCCTGAGCGGATCGATCTGTCGATCGCGCAAGGATCGACGCAAGCGGGTCGCCGTCGACGACTCCAAGAAACTCAAGGGCGCGAACAGCAGCGCGACGACCCACCCGCTCCTCCACCTGGAGCGTGGCGTGCTCGCGTTCGCGGGCGCGGCGGGCGAGTTGCCGGAGGATGACGAGACGCTCTTCGCCGCACTGGGGATCGCCGTGCCCGGGCGACCGTGGTACGTCGACGCGGCGGCGCTGCCGACGGCACAGACGGTGGACGAGGTGCGCATCCTGGCGAGCCGCGTGCGTCGGACGCTGGAGCGGGCGGGCGTGCATCTGCACGGCCTGGGGGCTCGGGCGGTGGACGCGGACGACTTCAATGCGCAGGTCGACGCGATGGGGACGAAGGCGGCGGTGAACTTCCGGGCGGTGATTCAGCACATGGACGCGGTCTGGCGGGCGTATCCGGACGCGCATCCGCGGGTGATCGTCGATCGCCAGGGCGGGCGGGCGCACTACCGGGAGGAGCTTCAGCGGGGGTTTCCGGAGTCGCACATCACGATCATCGCCGAGACGGACACGGTGAGCCGCTACCGGATGGAGGACGGGGATCGCGCATTGACGGTGAGTTTCGAGACGGGCGGCGAGGATCGTCATCTGCCGGTGGCGTTGGCGTCGATGGTCGCCAAGTACGCCCGGGAGCTGCTCATGGCGCGACTGAACCGGTTCTTCCAGGGTCATCTGCCGGAGTTGAAGCCGACGGCGGGCTATGTGCAGGATGCGCGTCGATACCTGGCGGACATCGAGCCGGTGATCCGGGACCTGGGCATCGCGCGGGACGCGCTGGTGCGGCGGGTGTGAGGGCGGGCGGCGGGCGATCCGGCGGCGGTTCGGGGTGACGGTCCCGCGTGGCCTCCCGGAGTGGCGGTCCGGAGTGGCGGTCCGGGGGGGGCGGTCCGGGGGTCAATCCGGGCGGTTTTGTCTTGACTGGGGGTTGGGACCGGGTATCCTGACGGATTCTTTACATCGGCGAGGTCATTCGGTCGACGACTCGTCGGCGGATGGCCCGCGGCACCCGGTTCTTCGCACCGTTCGGAGGGCAGGGTGATGGAAGGAGTCACGGCGTTGCTCGACGAAGACGAGTAAGGCCCGCTTGCGAGACCCGGTCGAACCGGCCCGCAGGCAGGGCTGAGGACGACGCGGGATCCCGCAATCGGAGTGGTGATCGATCCGATCGGTCGACGCTCCGGCTCTTCCGGGAGACCCCGACAACCTGATGTTCCATCGTGCCGTTCGGCGATCCGCCGGTGGTCGCGATGGTCGAAGATCGAACGAGGAGTCCCGCCGCGTCGGCGCTGGGCTCCGGCTGCTCCCGACGCTGACGATCGGCCCTGTTTCTCTCACCAGACGAGATCTGCCCATGTCCGTTCCCGACCTGACCAACGTCCGCAACATCGGCATCTGCGCCCACATCGACGCCGGCAAGACGACGGTGACCGAGCGCGTTCTGTACTACACCGGCAAGTCCTACAAGATGGGTGAAGTGCACGAAGGCACGGCGACCATGGACTTCCTGGCGGAGGAGCAGGAGCGCGGCATCACGATCCAGTCGGCCGCGACGACGTGTCCGTGGGAGTTCAAGGGCGTCGACTACGCCATCAACCTGATTGACACGCCGGGACACGTCGACTTCACGATCGAGGTGGAGCGTTCGCTGCGCGTGCTGGACGGCGCGGTCGCGGTGTTCGACGGCAAGGAGGGCGTCGAGGCGCAGTCGGAGACGGTGTGGCGTCAGGCGGACCGGTACTCGGTCCCGCGTCTGTGCTTCATCAACAAGATGGACAAGCTCGGCGCGGACTTCGAGTTCTCGTTCAACTCGATCAAGGAGCGTCTCGGCGCGAACCCGATCGCGGTGCAGTTGCCGATCGGTCAGGGCGACACGTTCGAGGGCATCATCGACCTCATGGACATGCGGGCGTTCTACTTCGACGCGACCGAGCTCGGCGCCCGGGTCGAGGAGCGCGACATTCCGGCCGAGATGCGGGACATGGCCGAACTCTGGCGTCACGAGCTCGTCGAGAAGTGCGTCGAGCTGGACGACGCGATCATGGAGAAGTTCCTCGAGGACGAGCACTCGATCACGCCCGAGGAGCTCAAGGCGGCCCTGCGCCAGGGGACCATCGATCGCCGGTGCTACCCGACCTTCTGCGGTTCGGCCCTCAAGTACATCGGCGTGCAGCGCCTGCTCAACGGCGTCATCGAGTACCTTCCGAACCCGCTCGAGGTCGAGGAGGTGCAGGGCGTGGATCCGAGCGATCCGAAGGTCAAGATGTCCCGCCCGCACTCGACCGACGCGCCGTTCTCGGCCCTCGTCTTCAAGGTCGTGTCCGACACGCACGGCGACCTCACCTACATCCGCATCTACTCGGGCTCGCTCGATCGCGGCTCCCGCGTCGTGAACCCCGACAACGGCCGCAAGGAGAACGTCTCCCGCATCTTCGAGATGCACGCCAAGGATCGCAAGGCCCTGGACACGGCGTACGCCGGCCAGATCGTCGCGGTCATCGGCCTCAAGCATTCCTCGACCGGCGACACCCTCTGCGCCATCGACAAGCCGATCATCCTCGAGCGCATGTCGTTCCCGGAGCCGGTCATCTCGATGTCCATCGAGCCGGTCACCGCCGACGACAAGAAGAAGCTCGGCGACGCCCTCTCGACCATCCGGCGCGAGGATCCGTCGTTCCACTACAGCTACAACGACGAGACCGGCGAGACCATCATCGCCGGCATGGGTGAACTCCACCTCGAGATCGTCAAGAACAAGCTCACCCGCGACATGAAGGTCGGCGTCAACGTCGGCACCCCGCGGGTGTCCTACCGCGAGACGATCATCGGCAGCGCCAAGGACGTCCGCGGGAAGT
>JAGQOI010000389.1 GCA_020427625.1 Phycisphaerales bacterium
GGTCGCAGGACCGGGCGTCGTTCGTCGTGTGTCGTTCGAACCGATGGTCGGGAGACTCGGTCAGACGAGGATCTCGATGATCTCGAAGCGCTTCGGACCGGCCGGGAGATCGGCGCGGACGATCTCGCCCACCTGGGCTTTCATGAGCGCCAGACCGAGCGGCGAGTTCGTCGTCACCTCGATGTAGTCGAGGGTGAAGTCGCCGGTCGCCTCGCCGACGAGTCGATACAGGTCGACGTCGTCGGACTCGACTTCGCGCAGACGCACCGTCGCGCCGACGAACACCATGTCGGTCGGCGCATCGTCCATGCTCCCCACCGAGACGCGGGCGAGCCGGCGCTCCATCTCGCGGATCTTCGCCTCGTTGATGCCCTGGTCCTCACGCGCGGCGTGATACTCGGCGTTCTCCTTGAGGTCCCCCAGAGCCCGTGCCTCCGCGATGCGCTCGGTGATCTGCTTTCGCTTCGAGTGCATCTCGGCGAGCTGAAGCTCCATTCGGGCCTTTTCTTCGGCGGTGACGATGTCCATGGTCGGGTCGCTCGAACAATGGAGGTTCAAAAAAGAAAGCCCGACCGACGCGGGCGGGAAGAACACATGCACGGTACCCCGAGCCCGACGCGCCGTCGAGTCGTGCGCGGCCGCTTTTTTGGCGCTCTACCGCCGAACCATCGCCCATTGCGCCGCAAGGCGCTGCGGCGACACCGGCAGGGCCGTCCCCAACTCCTGGGCGTACTGGGCGACGCAGTATTCCTCCAACATCCAGCGGTAGTATTCGAGATGAGGATCCACGACGCCGAATGACTCGTGCATGCGCCGACGCACGTCGTACGCCTCGCGCAACGGTCGGATCTCCGACATGATCTCCCGATCGCGGGCATCGCCGCCGCCGCCCAGCTTGCGGAGACGCGCGTCGATCCCGTCGAGATATCGCGGGACGTGCTGGAGCCAGCCGAAATCGGTCGCCGCGAGGAAGCGCGCGAAGACCAGCGTCTCGGCGTGCCGACGAGCATCGTCGAGCGACTCCGACCACCGCGCCGGCCCGTCGTCCGGCCACGCGGACTGCACGGTCTGCCACGACGCGAGCACACGAGCGGCGACGGCGGCGACCTCGAGCGCGGTCGGCCACAGACGCGACCACCCGGCATCGAGCGCCGCCTCGAACGCGGCCTTCGTCCGGATCGATGCCGCGCCGTCGAGGATCGCGCGCCGGATGGTCACGAGATGGATCTGGTCGACGAGTTCCTCGCCGGGCCCGATCGATGCGTACTGGAGCTTCATCCAGCCGATGTCCGGCAGGGTGCGGGCGTGCTCCGCGAACTCCGCATCGAACTGGAGCCGGATGAGGCGGGCGAGGCCGGAGCGGGTCGCGTCCGCGGCGGCCGCCTCGGTCTCCATGACGACCAGCGACACGGACGCGCCGGCATCGACGAGCGCCGGGTATCCGTGCACGGCGTATCCCGCCTGCCGCACGTCGACGGTCTCCTCGATCGCGCCGAAATCCCAGCGCGTGATGCCGGTGCGGATCACCGGCCGGCCGGGACCCGACGCGTCGCGCCGGAGTCGATCGGCGAGCGCCTGACGCAGGACGTCGAGGTCGCGGCCCATCTGGAGCGTGCGCTGCTGTCGATCGACGACCCGGACGTTCATCCGCAGGTGATCCGGCACCGCCTCCGGGCGCCAGGCGTCGAGCGGCACCTGGACGCCGGTCGTCTGGTGAATCGCGTGCGTGAGCGCCGCGATGAGGTGGCCGCGCGGGACCCCGAGGTGCGCCATGCACGCGGCCGTCACGTCGGGCACGGGCACGAGTTCGCGCCGCCAGGTCTTCGGCAGGGTGCGGATGAGCGCCTCGGCCCGTTCGCGGAGGAGTCCGGGCACGAGCCAGTCGAGCTGTTCCGGCCGCAGGCGCGGCAGCAGGTCGAGCGGGACGGTGATGGTCTGCCCGTCGTGATCCGTACCCGGTTCGAGCTGGTACTCCAGCGCGAGGGGCGTGCCGTCGACGTCGAGATGATCCGGAAACGCGTCGCGCGTCGGCGCGTCGTCGGTCGCGAGAAGATCCTCGCGGCGCATGAACAGGTGGCGCGGCTTCGAGCGCTCGATGTGACGGCGCCACTTCTCGAAGGCCGCCCAGTCGAGGATGTCGGGCGGCACGCGTTCGTCGTAGAACCGGTGACGCTCGCGCTGATCGACGAGCAGGTCGCGCAGGCGCTGCTTCGCTTCGAGCGTCTCGATCTCCTCCTGGAGCGCGAGGTTGTGTTCGAGGAACTCCGGGCGCTTCGGGCACTCGCCCTCGACGAAGGCGCCGTGAATGAACAGGTCGCGCGTCGCGACCGGGTCGATGGCGTCGTACGGCACGCGCCGGCCGCTCGCGAGTTCGAGCCCGTAGAGTACGACCCGCTCCTGCGCCGTGACCCGCCCGCTTCGCGGCTCCCAGCGCGGATCGCTGTACGATCGCTTCACGAGGTGTTCGCCGAGCTGCTCGACCCAGCGGGGCTGGATCGGCGCCACCGTCCGCGCGTACAGGCGCGTCGTCTCGATCAGTTCGGCCGCCATCACCCACTTCGGCTTGGCCTCGAACTGGCCCGAGCCGGGGAACAGGTAGAACTTCGTGCCGCCCGTGCCCGTGTACTCGAAGCGGTCCTCGCGCAGTCCGATGTTCGACAGGAGTCCGGTGAGCAGGGCGCGATGCACGTCCTCGGTCGGCGCCGGCTCGGTGTTGATCCGCCACCCGATCTCGATGACCTGCTCGCGCAACTGCGCATGCATGTCCGCCCATTCCCGCATGCGGGTCGGATTCAGGAAGTTCTGCCGGCATGCCTTCATGAGCTGGTTGCGCGAGAGCTTCGCCGACTGCTCGGCGTGAAACCGCCAGATGTTGAGCAGCGTGAGGAAGTCGGACGACGGGTCGACGAACTGCCGGTGCGCGGCATCGGCCTGGTCGGCCTTGTCCATCGGGCGTTCGCGCACGTCGGGGACCGACAGGCCGGCTCCGAGCACGAGGACCTCCGCCATCGCGTGTTCCTCGTGCGCGCCGAGCAGCATGCGCGCGATGCGGGGGTCGACGGGCAGGCGGGCGAGGACGCGCCCGGTCGCGGTCAGGCCGCCCTCGTCGTCGATGGCGCCGATCTCGCGCAGCGTGTGATACCCGTCGCGGATGAGGCGCCCGCGAGGCGGGTCGATGAACGGGAACGACTCGATCGCGCCGAGACCGAGCGACATCATCCGCAGGATCACGCTCGCGAGACTCGTCCGCTGCACCTCGGGGTCGGTGTGCTCGTCGCGCTGCGCGAAGTCCTCTTCGGAGTACAGGCGGATGCACACGCCGTCGGCGACGCGACCGCACCGACCCGCCCGCTGCGCCGCCGAGGCGCGGGAGATCGCCTCCACGGGCAGACGCTGCACGCGACTTCCCGCGGCATAGCGGCTGATCTTCGCCTCGCCCGTGTCGATCACCGAACGGATGCCCGGCACCGTGAGCGACGTCTCGGCGACGTTCGTCGCGAGCACGACGCGCGGCCGCCGGTGCGGCGCGAACACCCGGTTCTGCTCCGCCGCCGACAGCCGCGAGAACAACGGGAGGATGTCCATCTCGCGATTGATGATCGCGTCGTCGCGCAGCACCTCGGCCGTCTCGCGGATCTCGCGCTCGCCGCTGAGGAACACGAGGACGTCGCCCGGATTGCCGTCGCGCAGTTCGTGGACCGCCCGCACGATCGCGTCGGGCTGACCGATGTCGTCCTCCCGGTCCTCGGCGTCGAGCGGCCGATAGCGGATGTCGACGGGATACGTCCGGCCCGACACCTCGATGATCGGCGCCCCGCCGAAGTGCGCGGCAAACCGCTCGGGATCGATCGTCGCCGACGTGATGATGATCTTGAGGTCCGGTCGGCGCGGCAGCAGGCGCCGGAGATACCCCAGCAGGAAGTCGATGTTCAGCGAACGCTCGTGCGCCTCGTCGATGATGATCGTGTCGTACTGCTCGAACGACCGGTCGCGCTGCGTCTCGGCGAGCAGGATGCCGTCCGTCATCACCTTCACCAGCGTGTCGCGACCCGTCTCGTCCCCGAACCGCACCTTCGAACCCACGATCCGCCCGCCCGGACCGCCCAGTTCCTCGGCGATGCGACGGGCGATGGTGCGGGCCGCGATCCGGCGCGGCTGCGTGTGCCCGATCATGCCCGCGATGCCGCGCCCCATGTCGAGACAGATCTTCGGAAGCTGCGTGCTCTTGCCCGATCCCGTCTCGCCGCACACGACGACGACCGGATGGGCGTCGATCGCCGCCGCGATCTCCTCGCGACGCGCGACGATCGGCAGGTCCGGCGGGAACGTGATGCGCGGACGGAGATCGAGCCGCCGCCGGTGACGCTCGACCGAGCGCGCGATCTCGTGCGCGAGCCGGTCGCGCTGCGCCTCGGCGCGATCGCCCGGCTGATGACGCAACTGGTGCAGACGACGACGAAACCGCCGACGGTCACAGACCATCGCCTCATCGATATGCCGGGCGATCTCGTTCAGCGGAGACGACATGATGACACCGAAGTCCCGACGCCGCCGTGCGGCCGGGTCGCGGATTGTACGTCCACGCGACCCGCCGGTCCTTTTTGCCATATTCCCCACTTTCCGGGTGGCGCGCCATCACGAC
>JAGQOI010000390.1 GCA_020427625.1 Phycisphaerales bacterium
GCTCGGCGACCTCGGGATCGAGGTTGTTCATGAGCATCCGCATCGCGGCCTCGGCCTGCCAGGTCTTGCAGGTCATCGCCGTGCCTCGCGGGGCTCGAATCGTGCGGCCGGGAGTGGTCGCGGTCGTCATCGGAACGGTCTCCATGGTGCCGGGTGGAAGCACGGTCCATGATAGCGGACCACGGTGCGCCTTCGACCTCACTGGTCGGCGGCGGGCTCGGGAATCGCGTGTCCGTGCGGATCGAGCGGCGGATCGCCGGCGCGGGCCGCGAGACGCTTCTGGAGATCCGCGTCCGTCACGTGCTCGAGCCGCATCGCCGTGCCGTGCACGTGATCCGGCGCGACGGCGAGGTACTTCACGAGGTACGCTTCCCAGAGTCGGTGCGAACGGACGAGATCGGTCGCCGCGCGACGGCCGGGCTCGGTCATCACGAGCCCCTGTTCCGTCACCCGCGCGAGACCGGAGCGCTGGAGCCGCCGAAGCGCCGCGGCGACGAGCAGGGGACCGAGTCCGAGCGCCTCGCGGAGGCGCTTCGACACGGTCGCGCGTGACGCGGTGAGACCGTGTTCGTCGAGTCGATAGAGCAGGCCGAGCGCGTCCTCGGCGGCGATGCGGACGGCGAGACGCAGGCGGTGAGCCGCGCGGCTCAGGACGCCGTGGCGCGGCGCGAACAACACGGCGAGCCCGAACATCGCGCCGGCGACGACGACCATGGATCCGGCGGTCCGGGTGTCCTCGAATCCGAACAGTCGGGGCACGGTGATGGCGCCGAGATGTCCGAGCACGGCCGCGAGCACGGCGACGACGACGCTGCACAGGAGCACGGTGCGCAATCGGTCCGCCAGCATGGCGGCGGTCGCGCCGGGCACGATGAGCATGGCGACGACGAGGATGCTGCCGACGGCGTCGAACGCGGCGACGGTGTTGGCGGCGACGAGACTCATGAGCAGGTAGTGCATGACGTCGGCGTTGATGCCGAGCGTCGTCGCGAGCGCGGGATCGAACGACGTGATCCGGAGTTCCTTGAAGAACACGACGACGAACACGACGTCGATGACCAGGAAGATGCCCAGGTTCATCGCCGCCCGCGGGATGCGGAGATCGCCGATCGCCACCGTCGACAGCGGCGTCTGCTCGATGGAACCGTAGAGCACGCAGTCGGGGTCGAGATCGATGCCCTCGGCGTTCTGCACGAGGAGGACGATGCCGATCGCGAAGAGCGTCGTGAACACGACGCCCATCGACGCGCCTTCGTCGACCCGCCCGAGCCGGTGGATCGCCTGCGTCAGGAGCGCCGTGAGCACGCCGACCACCGTGGCGCCGATGAACATGGTCAGGCTGTCGCGACTGCCCGAGATGAGGAACGCGGCGACCAGTCCGGGGAGCACGGCGTGACTGATCGCGTCGCCCATCATGCTCATGCGCCGCAGCACGAGGAACGTCCCGAGAAGTCCGCAGCACACGGCCGCGAGGGCGCCGACGAGGACGATCGACGTGTCGATGGAGGTCCAGGCGAACGCTTCAGGAGGCATCGGCGGGCCTCCGGTCGGCGGTGGACAGGACGTGGGGACTCGGCGGGATCGGGGGCGTGCCGGCGGCGCGGGTGCGCGCGCCGAGGGCCTCGGCGTCGAGGATCCGGGCGTCGAGCATCGCTTCGAGCTGCGCGGTCATGGCGGGATCGAGGATGTGCTCGATCGTGTCCGCGTCGCGGTCGACGTGACTCGGCGCGACGTCCGCGTGCGTGATGAGGAAGAGCTCCCACAGACGGTGCTTGCGCACGATCCGCCGCGCGGCATCCAGGCCCGCGTCCGTGAGCCGCACCGCGTCGACCTCGTCGCGGGTGATGAGTCCGTCGCGGCGTGCCCGTCGCAGCGCGGCCGGTCGTTCGCCGGGCGCCCAGGCGCGGGCGGTCTCCAGGGAGGCCGTCGGCATCGGCGTCGTGACGGCATCGTCGAGTCGTCCCGCGGATTCGAGCCACTCGTAGACCGCACGCAGCAGGTGGTGCCGATGGATGCGCCGGGCGGTGCGGTGATGCTCGATGATGCGGGCGAGGATGCCGCGTCGGACCCCGAAGAACAGGCTGACGACGAACATGCTCGCGGCGACGAGGACGATGACGGCGCCGGCGGGCACGTGGGGCAGCACGGCGCTGACGGCGGCGCCGAGGAGTCCGCTCGCGCCGCCGATCGACGCCGCGATGACGAGCGTCGCCCGGAGCCCGTGCGTCCAGAATCGCGCCGACGCCGGCGGGATGATGAGCAGCGAGATGATCAGGATGATGCCGACGGCCTGAAGGCCGATGACGATCACGAGCGTCACGAGGAGCATCATCATGACGTCGAGCACGCCGACCGGCCAGCCCTGCGCTCGCGCGTACGCGGGATCGAACGACAGGAGCGTGAACTCCTTGAAGAGCAGCACGCAGGTGACGACGACCGCGGCGGCGGCGGCGGCGATGGCGAGGGCGTCCGCGGACAGCATCGCCGCCGTCGTGCCCATCACGAAGTGCTCGAGCCCGGCCTGGTTGCCGGTCGGCATCTTCTGGATGAGGCCCAGCAGCACGAAGCCGGCGCCGAACATCACGCTGAGCACCAGTCCGAGCGCGGTGTCCGGGCGCACGCGGGGAACGCGCTGGAGCAGGAGGATGAGCCCGACCGCGAGCAGGCCGGTCGTCGCCGCGCCGATGAGCAGACCGGGCAGCCATTTGCCGCTCCCGCCCAGCGCCGTCATGACCATGAACGCGATCGCGATGCCCGGCAGCGTCGCGTGCGACAGCGCATCGCCGATGAGGGAACGTCGCCGAAGCACCATGTAGGTGCCCATCACGCCCGCGGCGACGCCGAGCACGCAGGTGCCGAACAGCACGACCCGCGTGTTGTGATCGTGCAGGGTCACCGTCCGGATGAAGCGGGGCCAGGCCGCGCCGTCGGCCGCGCCCGCGGCACGCGTCATCATGAAC
>JAGQOI010000391.1 GCA_020427625.1 Phycisphaerales bacterium
CCCATTGATCTTCTTCCTCTCCGTGCCCTTCGTGCCTCCGTGGTGAACATCTGATGAGCGTCTACGACGAAGCCGATCTCTATGCCGCGGCGTTCGACTGGCCGGTCGATGACGAGGTCGACTGGCTCCTCGCGACCGTCGGACCCGTCGCCTCCGTGCTCGAACCGTTCTGCGGACACGCCCGGTTCGCGCCCGCGTTCGTCGCGCGGCATGTGCGGTACGTCGGCGTCGATCGCAGTCTCGCGATGCTCGCCCGGGTGCCGCGCCGGGACGGCGTGATCGTCGTCGCCGCCGACGCCCGCGACTTCGAGGCGCCGGGGGCGCCGTTCGACCTCGCCTGGTGTCCCGTCAACTCCGTCACGCACCTCGTCGACGAGCCGGCCGCGCTCGCGCACCTCGTCTGCGTCCGCCGTCATCTTCGCACCGGCGGCGCGTACGTCATCGAGATCGAGTTCGTGAATCACGACGGACCATGGCCCGGCGCCGGACACGACAAGGGACACTGGAGCATGCCCGGTCCGGACGGCACGACCGTCGTCGCGGCGTGGCGCCGCATCTCCTGCGATCGCGCGGCTCGCACCGGTCTCGAACACGCCCGCTTCGAGCTCCGATCGCCCGACGGAACCGTCCGGCGCGTCGTCGACGAGCAGTACGTCATGCGCACCTGGTCGTGGTCCGATACCCAACGCCTCGCCGCCGCGTCGGGCTTCGCCATCGAGTCCGTCCACGACCACCGCGCCACCGGACGTCTCCCGGTCGATCCCGGCCCGCACCTCGAGAACGACGGCGTGAACCGGTACGTCGTACTGCGGGCGCTCTGACGGGGGGCTCACCACGGAGGCGCGGAGGGCACGAAGTGAAGAAGCAGATCCGGGTTTCGGATGGACGGCGCGGAACGCGTTCGCCCGATCGGGCGGCTTCGTCGCGCGACTCCGAACCCGGAATCTGCCTCTCAGTGTCTCGGTGCCTCCGTGGCGAACTTCTTCGGAAGTCCCCCCGGAGACACGGGGTCAGCAGGCTTGAAGATCGCGATGCGGCGCCGCCCGATGAATCGGTTGGCGCCGTTCGCGCCACTCCCCAACCCCAATGATCTTTCCCTCCGTGTCCTCCGTGCCTCCGTGGTGAATTCCCCGATCGGGCTTCAGTCCGGGCCGCCGGCGGTCGATGTCGAGTTCCGCCATGAGCGAGCCGCTGTGTCTTCGTGACATCATGACCCATCCCGTCGTCATCGTACATCTGGACGATACGCTGGAACGGGTGCGGGCCATCTTCGAGGCGTCGAAGTTCCATCATCTCGTCGTGGTCGACGGTCACCGCGTCGTCGGCGTCCTGTCCGATCGCGATCTGCTCAAGCACGTGAGCCCGTTCATCGGGCGCACGTTCATGGAGCGCGGGCAGGATCTCAACACCCTGCGCCGTCGCGTGCACCAGGTCATGTCGCGCGATCCCGTCGTCGCCCGCGACGACATGCCGCTGCTCGAGGCCGGAAGATTCCTGCTCGAACATGCCGTCACCTGCCTGCCTGTCGTGGACGAGGCGGATCGACTCTGCGGCGTCGTGACCTGGCGCGATCTCCTCCCGCGATGCTTCGCCTGCACGCCGCCCGCCGCCGGCGAAGCCGAAGCCGCCTGAGGCCCGACGACACCCGACACCCGACACCCGACGCCCGGACGCGTCCGGTACACTGCGCCGATGCGCACCTTCCGCAGCGACAACAACGCGGCTCTCTGTCCCGAAGCGCTCCGGGCGATCATCGATGCGAACGAAGGCGGACACGTCACCGGCTACGGCGACGACGAATGGACCGCCCGCGCCGTCCGGGCCTTCCGTTCCCTCTTCGGCGCCGAAACGTCCGTCTTCCTCGTCGCGACCGGCACCGCGGCCAACACGCTCGCCGTCGCCTCCCTCACCGAGCCGTGGGAGCAGGTCGTCTGCCATCATCACAGCCACTACAACGATGACGAGTCCACGGCGCCGGAACGACTGACGCACTGTCGCTGTCACCCGATCCGCACCGACGCGACGAAGCTCACGCCCGCGGACATCGAACTCGCCGCGTCCGGCCAGCGCGGCGACGTCCACCAGCCCCAGCCCGGCGTCGTCACCGTGTCCAACACGACCGAACTCGGAACGGTCTACACGCCGGCCGAGATGCGGGCGCTGTGCGAGGCCGCGCACGCGCACGGATTCCGCGTGCACGTCGACGGCGCCCGCTTCGCCAACGCCGTCGCCGCCCTGGACTGCGATCCCCGGGCCCTCACCGTCGACGCCGGCGTCGACGCGCTGTCGTTCGGGGGGACGAAGAACGGGCTCGCGTTCGGTGAAGCCGTGCTGTTCTTCCCGCAGGGCGACGGTGCCGCGCACGCCCGTGCGACCTACGCCTTCCCGTTCCATCGCAAGGGCACGGGACACCTGCTGAGCAAGCATCGGTTCGTCGCGGCACCGTTCGCGGCGACGCTGGCGGACGACGTCTGGCGTCGTCACGCATCCCACGCGAACGCCATGGCCGCCCGACTCGCATCGGGGCTCGAATCGCGCGGGCTCGTGCCGCGCGTTCCGGTCGAGGCGAACGCGGTGTTCGTCGCGCTGCCGGCGTCGGTCGATGCCGCGCTGCGGGCGGGCGGTCACGGGTACTACCCGTTCGGCGATGCCGCGTGGGGCGTGTCGCGTCTCATGTGCAGCTTCGACACGTCGGTCGCGGACGTCGACGGGCTGCTCGCGGACGTGTCGTCGGCGGGTTGAGGTTCTCAGACCTCGTCCGGTCCGATAGCGCCGCGCCGTGGCAGGAAACGCGGCCTTTTCCGTTTCGGGAGATCAACTTGCGCGCCGGTCACGTCGATGCACGGATGGCGATGTTCCGTCCGCCGTCCGATTCATCCCCACGTGATGCAGGTCCTCCCCATGATTCCCCGCGACAAAGACGTTCTGACGACCGGCGAAGTGGCGAAGATCTGCAACGTCGCCTCGCGCACGGTGAGCAAGTGGTTCGACTCCGGGCAGCTCCGCGGCTACCGGATTCCCGGTTCGAAGGACCGGCGGATCCCGATCTCCAGCCTGCGGAAGTTCATGAAGAGTCACGGCATCCCGATGGACGGGCTCATCAGCGGCTCGACCCGCGTCCTCGTCGTCGACGACGACGTCGAGATCGTGGACACGCTGCGGAACATCCTCACCGAGCAGACCCAGTACGAGGTCCGCACCGCGACCAGCGCGTGCGAGGCGGGCATCGAGTGCGAACGCTTCCGCCCGCACGTCATGCTGCTCGACATCCACCTCGCCGA
>JAGQOI010000392.1 GCA_020427625.1 Phycisphaerales bacterium
CCGAGCGCGAACGCCCGACGGGTCACGTCGTTGAGGCGGGCGACGGTGTCGCCGTCGAGGCCGATCGTCGCGGCTCGCTCGTCGAACGATGCCGCGTCCATCTTGTCGCGACGGTCGAGCAGTTCGAACACCGCCTGGAGTCGATCGTCGGCGACGCCGAGATGGCGCAGGATGTTGCTCACCGCGCCGCGATGGCTGATCCGGATCTGGGTGATCGCGGGCGTCAGGCCCATGCGGTCGAGCACGCCGGCGCCGACGGCGATGACGTCCGCGTCCGCCGCGGCCGTCTCGTCGCCGAGCACGTCGACGTTCCACTGGATGAACTCGCGGAGCCGGCCCCGCTGGGGACGCTCGGCCCGGTAGTGGTTGGGGATGCAGAACCACTTCGTCGGTCGGGCGAGGGCGGCACCGCGGGCGGCGGCCATGCGGGCGAGGGTGGGCGTGAATTCCGGACGCAGCGCGTAATCGGTCTCGCCTCCGGCGCGACGGAAGCTGAACAGTTCGGACACGATGCCGTCGCCGCTCTTGGCGGTGTAGAGTTCGAGGTGTTCGAAGGTCGGGCCCTCAATCTCGTCGAACCCATGGTCGATGGAGACGGAGCGCCAGATGCCCTCGACGTGACGTCGGATCGCCATGTCCTCGGGGAAGAAGTCGCGGGTGCCCTTGGGGGCCTGGAACTTGTGGGTCGGGGCGGCTGCCATGGCATGAGTGTACCCGCCCGTCGTCGCCCGCTCCCGACGGATCGGGACGGGCTATCATCCGTCGACGTCCGCGTTTCGTTCTGGAGGTGTGCCGCATGACCGAGAAGCCCGAGATGTCCGCCGGTTCGGTCGGCGCGTCACCCGCGGGCGCGCCCGCCGGCGCGCCCGACGATGAGCCGCGCACGATGAAGACGATGCTGCGTTCGCTGTGGCGTGGGTGGATCAAGCCGATCGGCCTGGTGGTGCTCGTGCTGACGTGCGCCCGGTCGACGGTTGCGGACTGGAACGACGTGCCGTCGCAGTCGATGGAGCCGACGATCCTCGTCGGGGACCGGATCTTCGTGAACCGGCTGGCGTACGGTCTGAAGGTGCCGTTCACGACCTGGCATCTGGCGACGTGGAGTGAGCCCCGCCGGGGCGAGATCATCGTGTTCTATGCGCCGAAGAACGGCAAGCGGATGGTGAAGCGTGTCGTGGGCGTTCCCGGCGACCGGGTGTCGATGCGGAACAACCATCTCATCATCAACGGCGAGCCGGTGTTGTCGCGTCCGATCGACGGGTCGACGGTGGACGTGCCCGACCTGTCCGACCCCATGCCGCTGGACTTCCGTCTGGAGAACTTCGGGCCGGACGTGCACATGACGATGTTCCAGCCCGGTCGCGTCGCGAAGCGCACGTTCCGCGAGATCGTCGTCCCGGACGGACGGTACTTCGTCATGGGCGACAACCGCGACAACAGCGGCGACTCGCGCGAGTTCGGGCTCGTCCCCCGCGAGCAGATCCTCGGCCGCGCGGTCGCCGTCGCGATCAGCCTCGACCGCCGGAACAGCTACGCGCCGCGGTGGGAGCGGTTCTTTCACGGCATCGAATGACCTGGCGTCGCCGACTCGTCGCGGGCGCGGCTCTCGTGGCGCTGGGGATCGTCACGACGGTTGCCGTTGCGTGGGCGTGCGCCGGCCTGACGCCGCGGTACGGGGCGCCGGACGTGTTTGGATTCCCTCTGGCAATCTGGTGGGCGCCGGGCATGCGGTATGCGATCGGTGATCCCCGAGAGGGCGCCGGCGTTCTGGCGAGAGCCCGTACGGAAACGGATGTGGCCGAGTCTGACTGGAGCACGTCGGATCCGCTGATGGTCATCGACAGCCGCGGCTGGCCGTGGCCGGCCCTCTACCACCGATTCGTGCTCGCAGAAGACGGCTCCGCCACCCCCGGCCTGGTCCGTCGCGTGCTGATCCCGCCGCTCGCTGATTTCGGTGCGGCGAAGGTCACGGTCACGGTCGCGAGCATCGACCAGTGGCTCGTCCCCCTGCGGATCGAGTGGATCGGCTTCGGGCTCGATGTCGTCGTGTTCACGATGCTCTGGGCGGGACTCGCGGCGACTCGCCGGCCGCTGCGTGCTGCATGTGCGCCAATGACGTGGCGCGGGCGCGCCGGACTCGTGCTGCTGGCGGGCGCGCTCGGATTCGTCACGACGGTGGCGGTGGCGCAGGTCGCCGCCACGCGGCCCCCGCCGGTGCGCATCGCGGACGAGTTGGTCGATGGTGGGTCAGCCGAGGACTGGATCGTCGGATACAGCATGGCGCCCGGACGCTCGCGGTGCTGGGCTCGAAGGTGGACGCACGGCGTGCCGCCGGGTGTCTTCCGGTCATGGGCGGAGGCATTGCCCTATTGGGCGCACGCGGTCCGACCACCGATCAGCGACGAGACCGCGCGCGCGGAGTCGGGCAACCGCGTCACGATTGCGACCGGGTGGCCGATGCGGGCGCTCTCGGCCAGCGCGTGGCAGGACACAAGTGCCGACGGCATCGTCACTGCGCATCAAACCGGGATCGAACTGTCGCCGGCCTTCGCGGCGCCGGGCCCCGGGCCCGTTCTCTACTGGGACTTCCGCGCGCTCCCCACGCGCCCGATCTGGCGGGGCTTGATCGTCGATACCCTCGCTTTCGGTCTGCTCTGGCTCATCGGCATCGCGTGGGTGGTGCGCATCCGGACCATTCCCGCGCGACGGCGGGTTCGGTCCGGGCGGTGCGGCGTCTGCGGGTACGACCGTCGCGGCGCGCCGACGTGTTCCGAATGCGGCGCGGACGCGGCGGCGGTCGCCGCGCGATGGCGGATCTGATCACCGAGCCATCGCGGGATCGAGCCAGGCGTCGGCTTCGATCTCCACCAGCGCGGCCGGGTCGACGAGAGCCGAGACGCCGAGCAGCGTGTTGGCCGGGCGGATGTCGGTGAACGTCGGTCCCATGACGGACGCGATCTCCTCCCAGCGTTCGATGCAGGTCGTGTAGATGCGGACGCGGGTGATGTCGGCGAGCGTCGCGCCGAATGCGCCGAGGGCGTCGGCGATGCGCTCGACGCAGCGTCGGGTCTGGGCGTCGAGGCCGGGCGGATACGTGCCGTCGGCGTTGATCCCGACGCATCCGGCGACGTGAATGGTCGGGCCCGTTCGCACGGCGCGGCTGTAGCCCATGCGGGGTTCCCACGGCGTGTTCGTGTCGAGTCGTTCGCGGCCGGGCGATTGGACGATCCGCTGCATCGACGGGCTCCTTCGGGTGCGATCGGAGGCGACATCCTCACGGAAGCGCGGCAATAATGATGGTGCGGCGTCGCGATTTGGTCGAATTTGCTCCGGGAATCGGCGCAGGACGCGGGCGTGAGCCGCGTAGAACTTGGAGCGGAGCGGTCCCCGTGCGGACCGGTCGCCTCGACGTTCTCACCCCGGAGGCCGCGTTCCCGTGTTTCTGGATGGCGGCATGTCACAGACGGACTGGGGTCTGATCCACGAGGCCGGCGCGGGCGAGGGTCCGGCGTCGGAGCGTGCCATGGAGAAGGTGGCGCGCCGGTACTGGCCGGCGATCTACACCTTCATCCGGCATCGCGGCTACAACGTGGACCGGGCCTCGGACCTCACGCAGAAGTTCATGACGGACGTCGTCATGGCGCGTCAGTTGTGCGCGACGGCGGATCCCGAGCGAGGCCGCTTCCGGGCGCTGCTCATGACGTCGCTGCGGAACTTCGTCCACCAGGAGGCGCGACGGTCGTCGTCGCCGACGCACGGGGGACGGACGCTGAGCATCGACGACATCGGACTGTCCGCGGCGCTCGTCGACGACGACACGCCGGAGTCGGCGTTCAGTGCGACGTGGGCGGTCATGCTCGTGCGCCGGGTGCTCGCCCGTCTGCGCGAGACGTGTCTCGCCGACGGGCTGGAGTCGCACTGGACGGTGTTCGACCGGCGCGTCGTGCGCCCGCTGCTGCTCGGCGAGGAACCGGAGTCGTACCTGAGCCTCGTGGAGCGACTCGAACTCGACGGCGCCGGCCAGGCGTCGAACATGCTCATCACGGTGAAGCGACGGTTCGCCCGTGCACTGCTCGATGAGATCGCGTTGACCGTTGATGATCCGACCATGATCGAGGACGAACTATGCCTACTCCTGCGCGATCTGGAACGTCCGTAAGGACCCAGCGCGAGGTCCTCGCCGAAGTGCTTCGGTGGGCGACCGAGAATGCGAGCGATCCCGCGACGGCCGCGGCCGACTGGCTGGCCCGCGACATCGATCCGAACATTCGCAGCGCGGCCGACATGGTGAGTTCACCCTTCATCCCCCTGTCGACGCTCAAGCGGGCGAAGAACGTCTTCAAGACCCTGCTCGTCGCGGGCGAGACCGCGGAGGACCGTCTGCTCGGCGCCAACCTGTACGTCATGTCGATCGCCGCGGCCCTGGTGTTTCACGACGTGCGGATCAGCCGCCAGTCCAGCCGCGCGCTGCGGCGGGCGCTGCGGCGGGTGCTCGAGGACACGACGGTTCCGGAGATGGTGCACGAGACGGCGTATCGCGCCATCAGCCTGCTCGATCAGCAGGGCGAGCGCGACGACCCGATCGCGTACGACGTCGACGACTGATCCCGGTCTCGCGTTGCGCGGCGATCAGCGCGGCTTGAGGACGGCGTGAAACTGCTCGGAGACGAGCACGAGCGTGCCGTCGTCCGTGAACCGGTAGAGCACGTCGTAGCGGTGGTCCGGCTGGGTGACCGTGAACATGCGTCCGTGGACGCGATAGCGTTCGTTGTCGCTCACGGCGATGGTGCCGTCGGCGTCGCGGGTCGTGGTGGTGAGTCGTCCGTCGCGGGCGAACTCGACCTCGATCGCCTCGGCGTCCGGTCGCGTGGAGGCGAGGACCTTGACGACGTCCCACGACGTGCCGCCGAGCGGCGCGGTCGACTGGCAGCCGCCGGCGCAGAGGGTCGCGACGACGAGCGAGCCGAGGCCGA
Organism: Phycisphaerales bacterium; assembly: GCA_020427625.1. Taxonomy (GTDB): domain Bacteria; phylum Planctomycetota; class Phycisphaerae; order Phycisphaerales; family SM1A02; genus JAGQOI01. The sequence continues at coordinate 4,974 of JAGQOI010000392.1, forward strand.
AGCGGAGTCTCGTGATGCGCATGGGTCTGCCTCCTGAAGTGCGGCGCGAGCGTACCATGGTCGTCGTGACCGGGCAACGTTCTGCCGGAGGCGTCATGGTGCAGGGTGAGGGCACGCATCTGGAGATCGAGCGCAGCTTTCTGCTGCGGGCCTGTCCGGCGCTGCCGCCGGAGGCGATCGCGCTGCGGATGGAGCAGGGGTATCTCGATCCGTCGGCGCCGGGTGATGATCCGTCGGGCATCGTCGAGGGTCGTCTGCGTCGCGTGCGGCATCCGGACGGTCGGGTGGAGTGCGTGCACACCGTGAAGCGCGGGTCCGGTCTCGTGCGGGAGGAGACCGAGCGCGAGATCGACGCGACGACGTTCGAGCGTCTCTGGGCGTTCACGGCGGGTCGGCGTCTGTCGAAGACGCGTCACGTCGTGGCGCACGGCGATCTGAAGTGGGAGGTCGACGTGTTCGACGACGTCGACCTGGTGCTCGTGGACGTGGAGTTACCGCGGGCGGATGCGCCGGCGCCGGTGCCGCCCTGGCTGGAGGGCTGGATCGAGCGCGAGGTGACAGACGACCCGCGGTACCGGAACTTCGCGATCGCGCTGCGGATCGCGCGCGGTTCGGGCGCGCCCGACGGCTCATGATCCGCCCGCCGCGCCGCCCCTCGATCCACGACAACGCCCGCAGTCCCGGGACAGTTCCCCCGGGGAACTGTCCCATCCAACCCCCATCGCGCCGAACGTGGCACTTCAATTCACGACAATGCCCGTCCTACCGGGACAGTTCCCCCGGGGAACTGTCCCATCCAACCCCCATCGCGCCACACGTGGCACTTCAG
>JAGQOI010000393.1 GCA_020427625.1 Phycisphaerales bacterium
CGCGATTCCGCGCCGACGGCGACGGTCGGGCGGCATCCCCGAGCGACGCCGGGGCGCCCGGCGCCTGATCCTCGACTGATCCGATCGATTCCGTTTCCCGACCCCTGGAGATGACGACGTGAGCTTTTCCGCGAAAGACGTGATGGCCCTCCGGCAGAAGACCGGCCTGGGCATGCTCGACTGCAAGAAGGCGCTGACGGAGAACGACGGCGACCTCAATGCCGCCGAAGAGTGGCTGCGCGAGAAGCTCAAGGGCAAGATGGAGACCCGCACCGAGCGCGCCACCGGCGAAGGACGCATCGGCATCCTCATCAGCGGCGACGACGCCGTCATGGTCGAGATCCAGACCGAGACCGACTTCACCGCCAAGAACGACGCGTTCGTCGCCATGGTCGAGGCCGTCACCGCCCTCGCGATGAAGGCCCCGCCCGGCGACGTCGCCTGCACGCCCGACATGCAGAAGGCCATCGACGATCAGCGCATCACCACCGGCGAGAACGTGAACTTCGCCCGCGGCCTGCGTCTGCACGGCGGTCACTTCGGCAGCTATCTCCATCACGACGGCAAGCGCTCCTGCCTGCTCCAGGTCTCCGGACGCGCGCCCGACGACGTGCTCAAGGGCATCTGCCAGCACATCGTGTTCCATGATCCCGCCGGCATCAGCGAGGACGACGTGCCCGCCGACAAGATCGAGACCATTCGCGCCGAAGCCGTCGAGGAAGCGAAGGCGACCGGCAAGCCCGAGCAGATCGCCCAGCGCATGGCCGAGGGACGCGTCCGCAAGTACCTCGAGGAGAACACCCTCCTCCACCAGAAGTACGTGCTCGACGAATCCCAGGCGATCAAGGACGTCCTGCCCAAGGGCGTGACCATCACCCGCTTCGCCCGCTACACCCTCGGCGCCTGATCCGATCCGGCCGACGACCCACATCCGATGAACCACCCCGCGGGACGCCTCCAACGAGGCGTCCCGTGTTGCATCGGGCGACCGCCTCGACGACGTCGACTCAGCGCACGATGCCCGACGGCGTCAGGTGCAGGACCCGGTCCGTCGACGCGTCGCCGCCGCCGTCCACGCCGTCCCGACCGAACGAATACACGACGCCGGCGACGGGCCGATAGACGAACGCGCCGCCGGTCCAGGGATCCACCGGAACCTCCGTGAGCAGGCCCGACGAGACGACCTCCCCCACCGTCGACGGCAGCCGACCCTGACGATGTCGGAACAACTCGATCGCGACGAGCACCGTCAACAGACGATGCTCCGATCGGGCGTTCACGAGCGCCGAGGTGCTCACGTGCGGCAGCGCGGCAGCGATGAACATCCAGCCCGCGACGCCGTCGATCGATTCCATGCCCGCGCCCGTCACCACCTCGCCGGCCGCGAACCGACCCGCCGCCAGATCCCACTGAAGGTGCGCCATGGCGACATGCGTGCCCGCGACGTCGCGGATCCGGTCGATCTCGGCGAGCAGCGACGGGTCCGGCTCGGGCGCGGCGTTGAGTTGGGCCAGGGCCAGGCGCGCGTGCACGTCGGTGCCGAGATGGAAGATCTCCGGCACGTCGACGAGCGTCCGGTCGAGCAGCAACGATTCGGCGATCGGGCGCCAGGCGGCATCGGACAGCCGCGCGGGATCCGTCGCCTCGTCGAGTTCGCGGGCCATCGTCGCCGGCGTCGCGCGGCGTGCGAGACGTTCGAGTTGGGTGAGGAACGCGACGTGATATTCGACGGCCCACGCGTGAGCCGCGTCGACGGCGCGGGGGTCGTTCTGGCGGAGCGACGCGAGCAGGCGGGCGAGCGAGCGTTCGGACATGGGCGCGGCGTCGGCGAAGATGGATTCGATGATCCGCAGCGCCTCGGCGCGAACCCCCAGGCCGAGCGCGAACTCGATCGGGCGTCCTCCGGCGGCCTCGAACATGTGCGCGAAGCGGAGGACCGACATGACATCCGCCAGGGCGCGATCGGCGGAACCGACGTCCAGTTGGATCCGGGCCCGCACGAGCAGTGCGCGGATCATC
>JAGQOI010000394.1 GCA_020427625.1 Phycisphaerales bacterium
GTCTGGACGTGTATCTCGGGGAGGGCCGGGATCGGGTGTTCGTCCGGAGTTTCAGCGTCGGCCTGGGCTCGGACAACTCGACGCCGGTCGGCCGCTTCCGGCTCATGAAGAACTCGAAGACGATCAATCCGAACTGGCGGAATCCGCGGACGGGCGAGTACTTCTCGAAGGACGACCCGAAGAACCCGATAGGCGAGCAGTGGATGGGCCTTGAAGGCACGGAGGAGCGGACGAAGGGCCTGCTCGGCTACGGCATTCACGGGACGATCGATCCGGGCTCGATCGGGCGCGATGCGTCGCTCGGCTGCGTGCGGATGCTGCCGGCGGACGTCGCGCTGCTGTACGAGATGCTCGTCGAGGAACTGAGCACGGTGGAGATCGTCGACCCGCGCCGCTTCGCCTCCTCGTCGTGATCACACCGTCGTGATGCCGGACGCCATCCCATGGGATGATGCCGCGGCGTGATCCCGGACGCGATCCCCTCGCGCGGCGTTGCGACGGTTCTGATGGCACCCCGGGATGCCGCGGGCGGGCGGGCGACGGATCAGAACAGCATCAGAACAGCAATTGGAACTGGAGTCGGAAGGCGACCTGCGGTTCGTCGCCTCGGTTGTCGGGTCGCGTGCCGGCGATCTCGGAGTCCCACAGGAAGTGGACGGACGTGAGGGCGACGAGGACGTCGGCGGACAGCTTGAGGTCGTGTCCGTCGATGTAGTAGTTGGCGCCGAGGGTTGCGAGTCCGTAGACGGGATAGTCGACGCCGCGCTGGTCGATGGTGCCCCATTCGTAGCGGGCGTAGAGTTCGACCTTGGGCGCGATGTAGAGGCCGCCCTGGATGGTGGCGCCGAAGAACTGGATCTGTCCGAGGGACGCGGTGTCGGCGACCTCGTAGAAGGCGGAGGCGAAGAGGCTGGCGCCGCCCCATTCGGCGGAGGCGTCGATGGTGTAGGCCTGCCATCGTGCTTCATCGCGGATGCCGGCGACGTTGCCGTACTCGGTTTCCTGGACGTGGAGTCCGGCGCCGACGAGGAGGCCGAACTCCTCGCCGAGCGGGCTCGTGAAGTCCTCGAACTGTCGCCAGGATCCCGCGGCGAGGAATTCGACGCGGGTGGTGGCGGAGTATTCGGAGTCGGGGGACAGCGCGCCGGTGTTCTGGGGCGTCGTGCGGACGAGCGAGCCGGTGTTGCCGAGCTGGTCGTTGCCGCCGTCGGAGACGGCGAGCGACCACGCCCACATGCTGTCGCGGTACTCGAGTTCGACGCCCTGGCTGAGTCCGACGTTGAGCGACTCGTTGATGGCCGAGCGTTCGACGGTGAGTTGGCGCGAGCCGGGCACGAGTTCCTCGCGGTTGAACGGCAGCTTGAACTGGCCGGCGCGGAGGCTCCACTCGTTGGTGAGCTGGTAGCGGATCCAGGCTTCGTTGAGCCGGAGCTCGCCGCCGCTGTCGCTCGACTGGCCGTTCGTGCCGCCGGAGTTGCGGGGATCGCCGGTGTTCAGTCGATCGAACGCGCCTTCGATCTTGTAGGTGAGTTCGGGGTTGAAGACGTGTCCGCGGAAGATGAGATGGGTGCGCGTGTTCTCGAAGCCGTAGCGGTAGCGATCGGGCTGTTCGATGCGGTTGAAGACGAAGCGCAACTGCATCTGTCCGGAGAGTTCGAGGAGGAACCGACCGTCGGGACTGCCGAGGAAGAAGTGGTCGTCCCATCCGGCGGTGAGTCCGTCGGCGCGATGGGCGGCGCGGAGGTCGGCATCGCTGACGATGTCGGTGACGAGTCGTCGGAGTTCCGCGGCTCGTTCCTCGTTGACCCAGGCATCGGGTTCGAGTTGGGAGAGTCGGGTCTGCAACTCGTGGTTCTGTCGGACGACGTCGTCGAGGACGCGTTTCACATCATCGAGTTCGGTCCGCAGGGAGTCGGGATCGTCGGGCGATGCGACGACGGGTCCGGCGATCGCGAGGGCGCCGAGCGTGGCACCGAGGGCGATGGATCGAAGGTGATGAAGCACGCCGAGCCTCCTTGCGAGCGTCATGGAATCGGGCACATGGCGACGGTCACCGGCACCGGTCGCGGGGACCTCCGCACGCAGTGTATCGGCAGGCGGCGTCGGGCGCGTGCAGAACGGGCGCGGGAGGCATCGGGAGCGGGTCCCGGCGGCGGGCAAAACGAGACCGACCGACCCCTGGGGGTCGGTCGGTCGTCTGAACGTCGAAGGGACCATCCGAGGCCCCGTTCACGGGTGGATGAGTCGTGTGCGTCCAGAGGTTCGATCAGCAGGGCTGACCGGACGGTGATCAGAACAGGAGCTGGAGCTGCGTCTTGATGACGTACTCGGAGTCGTTGGTCGTCGGCGTGGTGCGCCAATCCTTGGTGGCATCGGCGAAGGTCGCGGTGACGCCGTCGAGGGCGAAGCCCACGTCGGTGGTCCACTTGACCTGGTGCTTGGCGAAGTACTTGTTGATGCCGACGGTGATGATCATGAGCTCATCAGCCGCGGTGTCGTCATCGCCGTACTCGAAGCGACCGAAGAGCTCGGTGTCCTCGGCGAGGTTGATGCCGCCCTGAACGACGAAGCCGTACTGATCGGCATTCGTGCCGCCGTTCACGTCGAGCGAACGGTAGACGAAGTAGCCGGCGGCGTTCCAGCCGCCACCCTCGATCTGGGCATCGATGGTCGCGATGAAGGTCTCGGTCTCGGTCGCGGCGGTGCCGTATTCGCCGCTCTGGTAGTGCAGCGCACCACCGATGAGCGCGCCGTACTCTTCGCCGTTCCAGCTCGTGTAGTCCTGGAACTGCTCCCAGGTACCGGCGGCGAGGAACTCGCCACGAGCCGTGAAGGACCACTCGGTGTCATAGACGAGCGCGCCGGTGTTGGACGTCGCGGCACCGTCGTTGAACGAGGCGACCATCCGCCACTGGTCCGTCTCGTACGCCACGGCGATGCCCTGGGTACGACCCCCACCGAAGGTCGACTCGATGAGCGAGCGATCGACGGCGAGCTGGTGACCACTGAAGATGAGGGTCTCGCGGAGGAGCGGCGCCTTGAACTGGCCGACGGTGACCGACCAGCCGTTCTCGAGGTCCTTCGTGACGTAGGCGTCCTGGAGGACACCGGTGGTCACCGCGTTGCCGTAGTTCAGCTGGATCATGTACTGCCAGGTCGGATCGACGACGTGGCCGGAGAAGAACAGCTGCGTGTTGGGAAGGACGAAGCCCGCCCGGTACTGGTCGGGTCCGTTCTCCGTGTAGTTGAACGCGTAGCGGGTCTGGATCTGTCCGGCCAGGTTCAGACGGAAGTTGCCGTCGGGGCTGGCGAGGAAGAATCCGTTGTCCCAGCCGGCGCCGGCACCGGACTGAAGCAGGCTCGCGCGAGTGTCGGCGTCCGCGAGAACGTCGTTCACCAGGCCACGAATCTGCGTCGCACGCTGCTCGGTCAGCCAGTTGTCGGTCTCCGAAGCGCTCATCCGGGCCACCTCGGCGCGGAGCTGAGCCACCTCGATGCGCAGGTCCTCATTGACGGTGTCGGTCGTGACGTCGGCAAGGGTCGTCGCCCCGAACGACAACGTCACGGCGCTTGCAAGAAAGCCCGCACGTTTGATGGAGTTCATGTATCGACTCTCCTTAGTAGGGACGCCATCCTCACGTCAGGATGCTCACGTCCGCTCTGTTCATCCACCCGTCCGCACGATCCCGCACCCACAAAGCGCGGAACGGACGTGAAGCAACACTATCGGCCAATCCCGGCCGAGTGATTGAAAGGCGGGATGATACCGATTTGCCAAATGGGGGAGGGCCTTTCGGACAATTCGCGCTAAATTTCTCGAACCACCAGCCGGGAACAACCCCGAAAAGGCACCGCAAAGCCCTGCAAAACCGGATGTTGCCATCGAATCAAATGGTGTCGATGCATGGTCGGATCGAGGTGGAATCCGGGCCCGAATCGACGCCCAAATTTTCGACTTATCCACAGTCGCGGCGCGATTCGAGGTGATTCAGCCCCGGCGACGACGCGTCGACGACGCCGAACCACCCCCCGACGACGACACGTCCAGGCCGTCGATCGCGTCCGAAACCGTGTCCGCCGCCTCGATCGACAGACCCGGAATCCGTACCGTCCCCGCGCCGCCGCGACCGACGAGCAGTCGCGTGAACCCCAATCGCGCGGCTTCGCGCGCCCGCGCCTCCAACTGATGCACCGGCCGCACCTCCCCGCCCAGACCGATCTCCCCCACCACCGCCGTCCCCGACGGAACGGCACGACGCAGATGGGCGCCGGCGATCGCGAGGGCGATCGCCAGGTCGGCGGCCGGTTCGGTGACCTTCATCCCGCCCATGGAGGACACGAACACGTCCTGATCCGCCAGCCGCAGGCCGCCGTGCTTCTCGAGAACGGCGACCAGCATCGCGAGTCGGCTCGTGTCGAGTCCGGAGACCTTGCGCTTGGCGGCGCCGAGGATGCCGGTCGCGGTGAGGGCCTGGATTTCGGCGAGAAGCGTGCGGGTTCCGTGCACGGCGGGACAGATGACGGCGCCGGGTCGGGTGGGCAGGGATCGATCGAGGAGCGCGCCGGCGTCGGCGAGTTCGCGGAGTCCGTGTCCGGTCATCTCGAAGAGCCCGACTTCGAGGGTGGTGCCGAAGCGGTTCTTGATGCCACGCACGATGCGATACGCATGGTGCCGATCGCCTTCGAAGGAGAGGACGGCATCGACGAGGTGTTCGAGCAGTCGCGGTCCGGCGAGCTGGCCGTCCTTGGTGACGTGTCCGACGAGGAGAATGGCCATGCCGGAGACCTTGGCGAGGTAGACGAGGTCGGTGCAGCAGCGTCGGATCTGGGTGACGGATCCGGGCGACGCCTCGAGGTCGGGCTTGAAGACCATCTGGATGGAGTCGAGCACCATGACCGCGGGTCGGACCTGGCGAGCCTGCTCGACGACGCGCGGGAGGCTCGTGTCGGCGAGGACGAAGAGGTCGGCGAGGCCGTCGAGCCCGCCGCCCGGTTCATGCTCGAAGAGTCGTTCGGCGCGAAGTCGGGTCTGGACGGCGGATTCCTCGCTCGTCACGTAGAGGACGCGCCGGCCTCCGGCGGCGAGTCGTCCCGCGGCCTGGAGGAGCAGGGTGGACTTGCCGATGCCGGGGTCGCCGCCGAGGAGGACGACGGAGCCGGGCACGAGGCCGCCGCCGAGGACGCGGTCGAACTCGGCAACGCCGGTGGGGAGTCGGGCGACGTCGACGGTCTCGATGTCGGGAAGGGCGGTCGCCTTGACGACGGGCGCGGCACCGGCGGGATCGACCCAGATCTCGGCGACGCCGCCGTGAGCCGCGCCGGAGGCGGCTGTAGCGGCGGCGGGCGGTTCGCGGAAGGATTCGAGGGTATCCCAGGTGCCGCAGTCGGGACATCGTCCGTTCCAGCGTGGGTGGGTGGCGCCGCAGGCGGAGCAGAGGAAGACGGTTCGGGTCTTGGCCATGGTCGAGCGGGCTCCGGAGACGATCCTATCCTTATTACTACAGCGCTCACGGTGATGTCACTCGACCGGAGTTTGGGACAGTTCCGGGAA
>JAGQOI010000395.1 GCA_020427625.1 Phycisphaerales bacterium
CGGATGGACCATGCTCCACTTCCTCTGGATCGGCACCGTCATCGCCCTCATCGGCGGCGCGGCTCGGCGCGTCGTCCATCACCACGCGCCTTCCCTGCGTTACGCCGTCGTGCTCGCGACGTTCATCGCCCTCGCGGCCGCGCCGGTCGCCGTGCTCGTCATCGTCACGCCCGAGACGTCCATGACCTCCGCGCCACGGACCCCGTCGCCGTGGTCGTCCGCGCTCCTCGTCCCGGACGCGTTCGACGTCGGCGCGCTCGGTGACGCGACGATGGACGGCGGCTCGCCCGGCATCGATCCCGTCGCCGTGTCGCGCGTCGAGCCCGACGTGCGGTCGTGGTCGATGGTCGTCGCGTCGTGGCTGCCGGTCGTCTGGCTGCTCGGTCTTCCCGCGGCGATGCTGCCGATCGCGATGGGTCTGTACGGCAGCGGCCGCCTGCGCCGCGCGTCGCGAACCTGGCCCGGCCGCGGTCTGGATGCGCGCCTCGCGGCGTTGCGGACGACGATCGGCGTGAGCCGCGCCGTCGGCATCGCCGTCTGCGACCGGCTCATCTCGCCGGTGGTCGTGGGGATCCTGCGTCCGGTGATTCTCCTGCCGACGTCGGTGCTGACGGGATGTGATGCCTCGCAGCTCGACATGATCCTGCTGCACGAGCTTGCGCACGTGCGTCGGTGGGACAACTTCGTGAACCTGATGCAGCGTCTCGTCGAGGCGGTGCTGTTCTTCCACCCGGCCGTCTGGCTCGTGTCGGCCTGGGTGCGTCGCGAGCGCGAGCACTGCTGCGACGATCTCGTCGTGCGTCTCACGTCGGCGCCGGAGGCGTATGCGTCGACGCTCGCCTCGCTGGCCGCGCCGCGTCGCGCGGCTCAGCTCGATGCCGCCCTTGCCGAGCATCCGCTCGTCACCCGAATCCGCCGCATTCTCAATCTGGAGGACCCCACGATGTCCGCTTCCCGCACACATCTCACGTTGCTCGTCGCCGCGTTCACCGTTGCGTCGATCGCGCTGCTGCCCACGGTCGGCCGCGCATCGTCGAAGCCGGCGGAGGCGCCGTCGGCGCTCGAATCGGTGCGCGTCGTCGCACCGGACGGTCCGCGCTCCGACCGCTGGTTCGACGCGTCGGAGGCGTCGGCGCCGAAGTCCGACCGCGCCGTTCCCGCGGCCGACGACGGTCGGTTCGGCGATGCGCCGAAGGCGCTCCTCGGTCGGGTCACCGATGCACGGTTCCCTCGGGCCGCCGCGCCGGCGCCGAAGTCCGACGACGCGGGCGCGAAGCTCCGTCTCGAGGCGCTCGCGATCGCCCGAGACAGTCTGATCGCCGCCGGTGAGCTCGATCTCGCCGAGCAGGTCGCGGCCCGCATGGGCGGCACCTGGCGCCCGGGCCGGGCGCAGGACCTGTTCGCGCGCCCGCAGTCGGATCACGACGTCCCCCTGCTCGGCGACGTGCCGGTGGTGGGTGATCTGTTTCGCCGGGGCGCGGCACCGGACGACGGGCAGGCCGCGGCGAAGATCAGAGCCGCCGAAGACTTCAAGCGCGCCCTCAAGTCGAAGATGATCGACGAGGAGCACCTCGCCCGCCTGAAGACCCTCGGTCGGCTCGGCGAGATGAAGGGAGCGCCCGAAGAACTCCTTCGGGCCGCGGGTCTCGCGAAGCGCGGTGCCCTCGACGCCGCCCACCTGGCGCTGCTCGAGCGCACGCTTGCCGAACAGCCGGCCCTGCTCGAACGACTGCACGCGGCCGACGAAGGCCTGCTGCATCGTCACGTCGAGGGTGCGCAGGAGGCGAAGGCGGTCGAGGCGCTGATCAAGGAACTGCATGCGCGCGGGACCCGCGATGCCGATGCCGCGCGGGAGCGCGACTCCGTCGATGCGCAGGTCCGACGCCTGCACGAAGCGCTCGACGCGGCGGAGGCCGAGCGTGCCGTCATGGCGCAGCGTCTGCGGGAACTCGAGCAGCTTCTGGACGCCCGCCGGAAGTCGAAGGCGAAGGTGCCCGGCGACGGCGGCGCTCGCTGAACATCCAGTCGCCTGAATCGTCACGAATGACCTGCGCGGGCGCCGGACTTCCGGCGCCCGCGCTGTCATGGTTCGAGGTCGTCAGTCGCCGCAGCAGTCGCCCCAGGCGGCGAGGAGGACGGCGAGATCGGCCGGCCCGACGCCGGGAAGGCCGTCGAGATTCTGCGGACACGGCGCGGGACAGTCACCCCAGGCCGCGAGCAGGGCCGCGAGGTCGGCCGGTCCCACATCGCCGTCGCGGTTGAAGTCCGCGGGACAGCACGGGCCGCCCGCGAGCGCGAGGATCGCCTGAAGATCGCTCGCATCGATCGCGGCATCACCGTTGACGTCGCCCGTGCAGCACGGGTCGGTCAGCGCGAGGAGCCGGTGGACGTCGGCGTAGGTCACGTCGCCGTCGCCGTCGAGATCGCCCGGGCACGGCGGCTGCTGGCAGGGGTCGGTGAACAGGAGGTCCCGCATGATCGCGAGGTCGCCGCCGTTCACGCGACCGTCGGCGTTGAGATCACCCGCGCAGCACGGGCCGAAGTTCGATTCGAGCAGTTCGAGATCGGCGAGGTTCACCTCGCCGTCGCCGTTCAGGTCGGCCGCGCACGGCGCGGGGCATGATCCGAAGCTCCGCAGCAGGATCTCCGCGTCGATGTCGTCCACGACGCGATCGCCGTCGAGGTCGCCGAGGCAGCACGGGCCGGTCGCGGCGAGGGCGATGAACAGGTCCTGCACGTCGACCGTGCCGTCGCGGTTGAGGTCCGCGGGACAGGGACACCCCTCGGCGCAGGCGCCGAACGCGCCTTCGAGTTCGGCGATGTCGAGGTCGTCCACGACGCCGTCGACGTTGAAGTCGGCCGGACAGCACGGCGAAGGCGGGCATGACGTGCCGAAGTAGCAGGTCTGGAAGATCTCGGCGTCGATGTCCTCGACGGTGCCGTTGCCGTCGAGGTCGGCCGGGCAGCACGCGCCGAGTTGCGCGAGCATGAGCGCGAGATCGTCGAGGTTGATCTCGTGATTGCCGTCGAGGTCGGCGATGCAGTCGGGGAGATCGTCCGGACACGGTCCGAACAGGCTCTCGAGGAGGGCGATGTCGGACTCGCCGACGAGACCGTCGCTGTCGAGATCCGCTGGACAACAGCAGGGCGACGCGTCGGCGGTCGCGACGAGCAGCAGTCCGACGACGGATGCGGCCGCGCCGATGGGGAGGCGATGTCGGGTTCGATTCGGGTCGATCATGGGGTGGCTCCTGTGGGCATGGGGATCGCGCCGCGGTCGAGCCGCGGTCGCGACGGCGCTGGTCACGGGTGCATTCCTTCTCAGAAGTCGCGTGACGCGGCGTGGCGCAACGGGCGACCTTCGCAGGTCGCACTACAATGTGCATTCGCGCCGCTCGCGAGGCGGGTGCGAGGAAGGACTGTTCGCCGCATGACCCAGCCCGCAGTGCATCCCGGCCGCCGTCTTCGTGACGCGATGGCGCGGGGAACCGTCATGGCGCCCGGCGCCTTCAACGCGCTCGTCGCCCGCGCCGTCGCGCGGGCGGGCTTCGAGGCGACGTACATCTCCGGCGGCGCGACGGCCAACGTCGCCGGGTATCCCGACATCGGACTCATCACCCTCACCGAGATGACCCGCACCATCCGCGAGATCGCGACCGCCGGCGGCGTGCCCGTCATCGTCGACGCCGACACCGGCTACGGCGAAGAGGAGATGGTGGTCCGGACGACGATCGAGTACGAGCGCGCCGGCGCGGCGGCCATGCACATCGAGGACCAGGTCTTCCCGAAACGATGCGGACATCTCGACGGCAAGTCGCTCGTCGATGCGGAGACGATGGAGATCAAGGTCCGCGCGGCGGCGACGCACCGCGAGTCGCCGGACTTCATCATCATCGCCCGGACCGATGCCCGCTCGGTGACCTCGTTCGACGACGCGGTCCATCGCGCGAACCGCTATCGCGACGCCGGCGCCGACGTGATCTTCCCCGAGGGACTGACATCCGAGGACGAGTTCGCGCGGTTTGCCGCGGCGTCGCCGGGCCTGCTGCTGGCGAACATGACGGAGTTCGGCAAGACGCCGTCGATCTCGGCGTCGCGTTTCGCCGAGCTCGGGTACCAGATCGTGATCTATCCGTTGAGCATGATGCGTCTGGCGATGGGTCATGTCGCCCGGGGGCTCGCGTCGCTGCACGAGCACGGGACGGTCGACGCGGTGCTGGGCGAGATGCAGACGCGGGCGGAGTTGTACGACCTGCTCGACTATGTCCCGGGTGAGCTGTGGACGTTCGGCGACCGGCCGGGCGCGTAGCCCGCCTCGGCATCACGTTTCGCGCAGCGCATCGATCACCCGGCGCAGGGCGTCGGCGGCGGGTTCGTCGCCCATGCGCGTGCGGGTCGACGCATCGCGGCGCAAGACCTGGACGAGCGACGTTCGCGGCGCGTCGGCGAGGGCGCGCAGCAGCGGCAACGCGTCGTGGGCGGGGAACGGCCGCGCCGGCGGCGACTCGGCGACGAGGCGTCGGAGGCGATCGAGCGTCCGGTCGTCGTCGGGATGCTCGACCGCGAGCATGGCGCAGGTCGTGAGGAAGGCGAGGCGATGAGCGATGACGGCCTCGGGGAAGTGTCCGAGCGCGTCGTGCGCCGCGGCCGCGCGACGGTGCAGGGTCGCGACCCATCCGTCGCCGTACACGTCGCGCACGATCGGGATCGCCTCGTCGAGCGCGACGAGCGCATCCTCGTGTCGTCCGAGTCCCATGAGCAGTCCGGTGTATCCGTGCAGGCATTCGGCGTAGAACGGATCGTCGCGGAGATCGAGGTCGGCGAGCATGTCGAGCGCGGCTCGGTAGAGCGTCTCCGCATCGGCGCCGCGGCGCTGGCAGAGGCGCATGTACCCGAGATTGTGCAGGCACGAGGCGAGGTCGCGATGCGGTCCGGGCGATGCGCGCCGGTAGGTCGCGAGCGCGTCGAGCAGGTGGCGTTCGGCCTCGTCGAATTGGCGCGGGCGGGCGACGTGATACAGCGCGTAGCCGAGCCGCATCTTCGCCTCCGCCACGCGGGGATCGTCGGCATCGAGGTGCGCGAGGCGGATCGCCAGCGCCTCGCGATGCACGTCGACGGCGTCCGGACGACTGCTGTTGGCGAGGGCCGTGCCGAGCACGACGAGGATGCGGGCGAGACGCTCGTCGTCGCCGGAGACGGCGCGCGTCAGCGCGGCCGCGCGCTCGAGATGCGGAATCGCCTCCCGGTACAGCCAGAGGCGCCGGTACGTCGAGCCGATCGTGAAGTACACCTCGGCGGCGACGCGGGGCTCGTCGGCGAGTTCGGCGTCGGCGCGACGGGCCGCGGCGTCGAGCATGCGGAGGACCGTCGTGTCGCCGCCGCCCTCGCGCGACGGGCCGGCGACGGCGAACGACTCGTGCATGAATCGATTCACCTGCGCGGTGACGCGCTGCGAGTCGATCGTCCGTTCGATGAAGATCGCGAGCACCGACGCGAACACCACGGCGAGCAGCACGAAGGCGACGACGGCGCCGGCGGCGATGCGATGACGCCGCATGAGCGTTCGCAGCAGGTACGCGGGACTCGGCGGGCGGGCGAGCACCGGACGCCCGTCGGCCAGCCGGTCGAGATCATCGACCAGCGCGGCGACCGACTGGTAGCGATCCGCCGGCGCCTTGGCGAGACACCGTCCGACGATCGCATCGAGGTCGCGCGCCACCGCGGGATTCGATGCCGACGGACGACCGGGCGTCACCGTGCGCACGGCGTCGATCGCGGCCGCGAGCGTGCCGTCCGTCGCGTACGGCGCGGCGCCGGTGAGCATGTGATGGAGCAGCAGACCGAGGGCATGAATGTCGGCGCGGGCATCGACCGACGCGGCCGGACCGGCGATCTGCTCCGGTGCCGCCCACGCCGGCGTGCCGACGAAGGCCTCGGTCAGCGTGTCGTCGTCACGCGCGCCGTCCACGAGTTTCGCGAGGCCGAAGTCGAGCACGTGCGGTCCGTCGCCGTCGACGAGGATGTTGGACGGCTTGAGGTCGCGGTGGATGACGCCGCGCAGGTGCGCGTGATGCACGGCGTCGGCGACGCGCCGGAAGGCGTCGAGGACCTCGTCGACCGTGCGGTCGCGGGCCCAGTCGGTGATCGGCACGCCGTCGATCCACTCCATCGCGATGACGGTCTGGTCGTCGATCTCGTCGATGGTGAAGAGGCGCACGATGTGGGGATGGGCGAGGGTCGACGCGATGTCGATCTCGCGCTCGAAGCGTCGTCGCGCGTCGTCCGTTGCGAAGGCGCCGGCGCGGAGACGCTTGACGGCGACGTCGCGGGCGATGCCGCGCCGGCGGGCGCGGTAGACCACGCCCTGTCCCCCGCGGTCGATCTCGCCGAGGATCTCGTACGGTCCGATCCGTCCGGCGGGCTGATTCTCGCTCATCGCGGCAGCGCGGAAGCGTCGGAGCCAGGCGTTCTCGTCGTCGAAGCCGAAGAGCGCGTGATCGTCGGCGGGCAGGGGGCGTTCGTCAGGCATCGCCGGTCTCCTCGGCACGGATCTGCCGCGCGATGATCGCCCGCAGGCGGTCGCGGAGACGCTGGCGCGTCTTGCGCACGACGGCGGGGGAGACCTCGAACATCGCGGCGATCGTCGCGGTGCTCCGACCGTTCAGCATCGCGTCGAACATCGCGAGGTGGACCGGGTCGGCTTCGTCGCGCAGCGTATGCAGCGCGGCACGGCAGTGATGCCGCACCCATTCGTCCTGCCAGGATGCATCAAGGGTCTCGGGTGCCGCGTGATCGACGTCGAGCGTCCGGAGTCGTCCGTGCCGGCGGCGGAGTTCGGCGACGGCGTGCACGACGGCGCGCCCGAGGTAGGTGCGGAAGCGTCCGTGGGCCGGGTCGTAGCGGAAGCCGGGCAGGGTGCGGGCGAGGTTCATCATGACGGCCTGACGAACGTCCTCGGCGTCGGCGACCTGGAGTCCGATGCGCCGTCCGAAGGCGAGGATGAGCGGGCCGTAGCGACGATCGAACGCGCGCCACGCGGCATGATCGTGCGCATCACGCACGCGTCGCAGGAGCGAGGGATGGGTGGAGGCGTCGGTCGGCATGGGTCGGGATGCGGATTCCGGATCGGCGCGGACGTCACCGAGGGATGCAGAAACTCGTTCCATTCTGTCACACCGAAGGCGATGGACCACTATGTATTCGTGAAGGCCGCGCCGAATGATGCGACGGCGTGCGGATGTCGTCGCACCGGAGTCGGTGGGACGAACGGGCCGCGATCGGCGCGTGCATCGGGCGCGTCGCGGAGGTGTGTCATGGTCTCACGGTTCGTCCTGTCGACGCTGGCGGCGTCGTTCGTGTTCTCGGCGGCCGCCGCGGCGCAGTCGTTCAACATCGACTTCAGTCATCCGCTGGCCGGTCCGCCGCCGGCGCGCTACGCCGGGGCGGGCGCGGCGGGTCAGTGGTTGAGTCTGCGCGCGGAGCACGGGTCGACGACGGTGGACCTCGTGGACGTGAACGGCGTGGTCACGGATGTGACGTTGTGGCAGTTCGGGGGCACGGCGCTCGTGCAGGGTGGCGGGCCCGGTCTCGCCGGCGCCGATGCGCTGCTCATGCGCGATGCGCTGGTCACGTACACGTCGAGCCTCGAGACGTGCCTGTTCTTCAACAACCTCGATCCCGGCACGTACGAGGTGATCTGCTACGCCTGGATGCCCGGGCAGCCGGACGTGCTCAGTTTCACGAACTGCGACGAGGAGGCGGGCAATCCGCACGTCATCGTCGGCGGACCCTGGCCGGGTCAGCACGAGCCGGGCGTGACGTACTCGCGCCACGTCGCCGAGGTCACGACCGGACTCCTGCGGGTGCATTCGGGGATCGTGCCCGGCGCGGATCCCGCCCTCGGTGCGGCGATGAACGGCGTGCAGATCCGACGCCTCGTCGACGTCCCCGGCGATCTCGACGGCGACTTCGTGGTGGGACCGTCCGACCTGGCGACGTTGCTCGCGGCCTGGGGTCCGTGTCCCGGGTGCGCGGCCGACCTGGACGGCGACGGCGAGGTCGGCGCGTCCGACCTCGCCGCGCTGCTCGCGAACTGGTCGTGATCGTTCCGGTCTCGGGGTCGCGCCCTTCACCGTCGATGTTCCGCGAGCGCGGCTCCTGATGGTGGCCGATCGGTCGGGCGTGATGACTGGGGTCGGTCCGCGCGTCGAATGGTGATGCGCGAACGGAGCGTCGACGGACGAGCCGCGCGGCGACGATGATCGCGCCCGCGCATCGGACGACGTCCGGTGTCAAGCTGGGCAAGCCTCCGCGCGGCGCGCGGTTCGGTTGCGACCGATATCCCCTTGTGGGCGGGAGGAATGCGGTTGGTCGGGCGATTTTCGTCGCTCGGTGTCGTTCCTTCGGCTATGCTCGAAACGATGATGTTGGATGGTTCGAAACAATGGGCGGCGATCGTCGCTGCAGGTATTCTTGCCGTGGTGTCTCAGGCGTTGCCGGATGGGTGCCGCGCGGAGCTGGAGTCGTGTGGTCAGGACCTCAACGGCGGGTGCGACGCGGTCGTGACGCAGTGGGGGATGATCAGTTGCGGCGAGACGATCTGCGGCACGGCCTGGGCGACGGCCGGGGATCGCGACAGCGACTGGTATCGGTTCGTCGTCGAGCGTGACGGCACCGAGGTATCGGCGACGCTCGAGTCGGATTTTCCGGGCATCGTCGTGATCGTGAGCGGCGTCGGCTCGTGTCAGATCGACATCGAGGGCCAGCCCGGCTACAGCGACGACGGGCTGAGCGTGTCACCCGCGATCGCGACGCTCGCGGCGGGGGAGTACGCCCTGTACATCGCGCCCTACTACGCGACGGGCACACTGTGCGGCATCAATGACGGGTATGAACTGATCATGACGTGCGAGACCCCTCCCACGTGTGCGTGGGACCTGACGAACGACGGCACGGTGGATGCGGGTGATCTCGCGGCCATGCTCTCGACGTGGGGCGCGCCGTATGAAGCGGATGATCTTGCGGCCATGCTGGCCGATTGGGGCTGCGGCGCGTGAAAGAACGCCGCACGAGTGGAGTTTAAGGAGGAATCCCAGATGAGCCATTCTGTTCTGTGTGCCGGGTTCGGAGTCGCGGTGCTCGCCGGTTCGGTGCTCGCGTTCGGCGGTGATCCGGCGCCCGCGAACGACCAGTGCGCCGACGCGACGCCGCTGGTGGTCGGCGACACGGCCTTTTCGACGCTCGGCGCCGACACCGACGGGCTGCTGCACGAGGAATGCCAGTACGACGGCCAGACGTACCAGGACATCTGGTACACGTTCGTCGCGTCCCTCGACGGTTCGCTCACGGTCTCGACGTGCAGCCAGGCCGACTACGACACCGATCTCGTCATCTATCTCGGCTGTGATGCCATCGACTGCCCGCCGGGTGACCTCACCCTGGTCGGCTGCAATGACGATGCCGACGGATGTGACGACTTCACGTCCGAGGTGACCGTCCCGATCTCCGCCGATCAGTGCTACAAGATCCGCGTCGGCGGCTGGACCATCGGCGACGAGGGCACCGGCATGGTCACGCTCATCGAGACGCCCGGCCAGCCGGCCTGCCAGTGGGACCTCAACAACGACGGCGTCGTCGGCCCGCCCGACCTCGCGGTGCTCCTCGCGGCATGGAACGCGCCGTTCGGCCCGGCTGATCTGGCCGCGCTGCTCGCGGAGTGGAACTGCACCAACGCGGTCGGCGCCTGCTGCGTCGGCGGCAAGATCGGGTGCGAGCAGTTGACCGAAGAGGACTGCAACAAGGTCGAGGGCGAGTACTTCGGTGACGGGTCCAGTTGCAAGGACGATCCCTGCGGGCCCAACGCGGCGTGCAACAAGAGCGCCGGGTCGTGCTTCGAGGCGAACGGCTCGCCGGGGTGCGACGACTTCTTCTGCTGCAAGAACATCTGCTTCGATGATCCCTTCTGCTGCGACACCGAGTGGGACCAGAATTGCGCCGATCAGGCGCTCAAGGTCTGCGGGAGGTAAGCCGGAGCGTCGCTCGTCGCGCCCTCGGATCGCCCGCGGTCCGGGTCGCCTGAATGACTGAACCCGCCGCCGCGACCCCATGTCGCGGCGGCGGTCGTGTTCCGACCGTGCGACTCATCGGCCCCGCGCCGCCACATGGGCATGGCCCGATTCGCGATTCTCGGACCTTTTCCCTTGCAAACGATTACATGTGTAATAGATTACACCTGTAATTGTCGATGGAGGGTTCGATGTCCACGCTGCCCGAGATCTCCGACGCCGAATGGACCGTCATGCAGGTCCTGTGGGAGCGATCCCCGCAGACCGCGGCCGAGGTCGTCGACGCCCTCGACGGACACGCGGCCTGGGCGCCCGCCACCATCAAGACCCTCCTCGGACGACTCATCCGAAAAGGCGCGCTGACGTACACCGAGGACGGCAACCGGTACTGCTACCGGCCCGCCGTCGATCGCGCGGCCTGCATTCGCCGCGCCGGCCGCTCCTTCCTCGATCGCGTCTTCGCCGGCGACCCCATGCCCGCCCTCGAACACTTCGTGCGCTCCGAGCCGCTGTCCGACGACCAGATCGAGGCGCTCCGGCGGCTGCTCGATGAACGTCGCGAGGGCGGCACGCGATGATGCCGGACACGCTCGATCTCCTCGCCTGGCTCGGACGCACCTCGACGCATGCCGCGGCCATCGTGCTGCTCGTCCTCGCGATCCACGCGGCGTTCGGCCGGTGGTTGACGCCGCGCCGGCGCTGCGCGCTGTGGTCGCTCGTCGTGCTGCGCCTGCTCATCCCGGTGCTGCCCGGCAGTCCGACGAGCATGCTCAACCTGCTGCCGTCGCGGGCGTCGGCGCCGATCGCGGTGACGGCGCCGGCCGTCGTCGCGCCGGCCGCGCCGATCGCGCCGACGTCGTGGGAGGCGCTGCTCGCGGTCCCGGGCTCCGCGGGCTCGACGTGGTCATGGTCGACGGCGGCGCTCGTGGGTTGGGCGGGCGTGATAGTTCTCCTGCTCGCGCGTCAGGCGACGGCGATGGTTCGGGTCGCGCGGGCGGTGGGGCGTGCGCCGTGCTGCATCGATCCCGCGGTGCTCGCGCTCGTCGCGTCGGGTCGTCGTCGGTTGGGCGTCACGGCCGACGTGTCCGTGCGCGTGACCGATCTCGCGGGCGGTCCCGCGGTGGTCGGGCTGCGCCGTCCCACGATCCTCATTCCGCCGTCGCTGCTCGCGCGTCTCGCGCCGTCGTCGCTCGAGTTCATCATCCTGCACGAACTGGCCCATGTGCGCCGCCGCGACCTCGTCATCCATCTCGGTCTGCGCGGCCTGGCGATCATGCACTGGTTCAACCCGATCGTGCGTCTCGGGATCGCCCGCTGTCGCGCGGATCGGGAACTCGTCTGCGATGCGATGGTGCTCGAGGCCGTCGAGACGGACCGGCGGCGGGCGTACGGCGGCGTGCTGCTGGACGTGTTCGAGACCCTCACGCGACCGGCCGCGCCGATCGGCGCGATCGGCCTGCTCGATCGTTCCTCCCTCCTTTCCCGGAGAATTCACATGATCGCGAACGATTCGAATGCGCGTCGGCGGACGCTGCCCGGCGCTCTCCTCGTGGCGGTCCTCGGCGTCGTGGTGCTCACGGAGGCGTCGACCGCGCCGGCCGAACCCGCGGATCCGCCGACCTCGTCGATCCTCACCCTCCGGCCGATCGTCGACGGCGAATCGATGCTCACGGTGAAGCCCGTCGTCGAGCCGGCGGCGGACGCGGCCGACCTGGTCGTGAAGATCTACGACGTGCGCGATCTCGTCGTTGCGCCGGACGGCGCGGGCGCGGGCGATCTCACCGCCGCCGCGCTCATGACGCGCATCCGCACGGAGGTCGATCCCGGTCACTGGTGGATCCCGGGCGAGAACGATCCCGCCGACCATCCCGCGGCCCTGCGCGCGAAGGACGGCACCCTGCTGGTCTCGACGACGGCGGCGAATCACGCGGCCGTTCGCGCGCTGCTCGACACCATCCGCGCGTCCGTCCCGCAGGTGCTCGTCGACACGATCTTCGTCCGGTCCGGCGTGACCCTCGATCGGGACCTCGGGCTCACGCTCGACGTGAAGGTCGACGAGGCACGACGCGAGTTCCGCACGACGGTGCTCACGGACGCGCTGGTCGAAGTGTTCCTCGACCATGCCCGCGACGCATCCGCCGTCGTCATGGCGTCGCCGCGCGTGCTCGTGCACGCGGGCCGCAGCGCGTCCATCGTCGTCGCAAGCGAGGTCGAGGTCACGTTGCCCGGCGAGGGGGACGCCCGGGACGAGCGGTACACGATGTCCGCGCCGAGCGGCGTGATGCTCGAGGTCGTGCCCCGCGTCTCCGAGGACCGGAAGACCGTCACCCTCACCGCCCATCCGCGCCTCGTGGAGACGATCGCCGACGTCGAGCCGCCGCATCAGCGCGAGGCGAAGACGTCGCTCACCGTGACCCTTCGGTCCGATGCCGCGCTGCTGTTGCGCCTGGAGATCGTCGATCACGTCCTGAAGAGCGTGCGTCCGATCGTCGATCCGGACGGGACGTTGATCGACACGATCATCCGCGAGCCCGTCGGCGGGACCGGCGAGTATCTGTACATCGTGATCCGTTCCGACGTCGTCGCGCCGGCGCGCCCGGACGCGCCGTCGAAGAAGTGATCGGCGCCGAGTCCGCGGAACGACGTCCGAAGCGCCCCGGCCTCGCCGGCGGAGGGGGTCATGACGTGCCGTCGCGCAGGTTTTGCGCGGCTCGGGCATGATCGGCGCGAAGTTCGACGATGGGTGAAAGCGCTTCGCCGGCGGGGGGTTGTCTCGTCGAGTGAAACGCCGTGAACCGGTGCGCATCCGGTTGACGCGCTCGGAACGGTGTGCCAGAATCGAGGCGGCTCGGTCTCGTCGACCAGGAACGTCGACGTGCAAGCGACCGAGCGTCGATCGTGACGAAGGATGCCCGGATGCATCATCGCGTTCATGTTCTCCTGATGGCCCTTGGCCCCTCGGTCCGGATGACCGACGAGATGGTGAACGCGCATCGTTCGATCAACGGATCAAGCCCTGAGGAACCCCGGCTCGGTCGCGGCGGCGGATGGATTCTCCCGCGCGCATCCGGGTCGCCCGGCGGTCGTCGCCCGTGGCGGTCGTCTGTTGCATCTCCCGCCCGAACAAAGGAGTGTTCGCATGGTCAGCATGGACGCCGATGGCATGGTGACGACGGATGAGTCGACGGGGCGCGCGGCCTTCGTCGACGCGCTGACGCGCACGGAGCGATACGTGCTCATGCTCTACTACAGCGAGGAACTGACGATCACGGAGATCGGGCTCGTGCTCGACCTGTCCGCGACGATGGTGCGGGAGACCCTCGAACATCTTCAGCAACTGGCGTCGACGACCATCGAACGACCGGCCGCGGTGACGGCCGCGTGATCGCGCCCGCCATGTTCACCGGCGACGATGTCACCTGGTACGTCCCGTGCTACAACGCGCACGCGACGCTTTCGCGCTGTCTGCACGGCATCACCCAGCAATGCACGCGGCCGGCCCGGGTGCTCGTCATCGATGACGGATCGCACGACTCCTACGGCACGCTGCCGGTCGAGGTCATCCGGCACAAGAGCAACGCCGGTCTCGCCGCGGCCAGGAACACCGCGCTCGCCGCCTGCCGCACGCCGCTCCTCGCCGCCGTCGATGCCGATGTCGCCGTCGAACCCGACTGGCTCCGCCGCATGCTCGACACGCTCAACGACACCCGCGCCGCCGGCGCCGGCGGGTGTCTCCGCGAGCACTACGACGACACGCCGGCCGACTCCTGGCGCGCCCGGCACATGGCCCAGCACTGGGGACAGGCGCCCCTCCGCAACCCGCGATTCCTCTTCGGCTCGAACACCCTGTTCGTCGCCGACGCCCTGCGGGCCATCGGCGGCTACGACACGCGCTGGCGCACGAACGGCGAAGACATCGCCGTCAGCGAAGCCGTCTACGCGACCGGCCGCGCCCTCGCCTACGCCCCGGACGCCGTCGGACGACACCTCCGGCAGGACACGATCCGCACCGTGCTCCGCGGCTTCTGGCAGTGGCATCACGTCGCCGGCGTCCGCAACCGCGACTTCGACACGCTCGAGACGCTCGTCGATCGCATCGAGCGCGTCGGCATCGGCATCTGGCGCTTCCGCGCGGCCCGCGACGAGCGCGAGGGGTGCACCGACCTCCTGCCCCTCGACGCCGCCCTGCCGTGGATCTTCGCCGCCTGCGA
>JAGQOI010000396.1 GCA_020427625.1 Phycisphaerales bacterium
ATGCTCGCGCTCGCGTCGCGCCTCGTGCTCGTGGGGCTGCCGATCGGGCTCATCGCCGCCGCCGCGGCCGGGTGGTTCATCGCCGGCATCGCGGTCTCGCCGCTCCAGTCGCTCAACCGCTTCGCCCGCGAGCTCACGCCCGAGTCGCTCTCGCAGTCCGTGACGCTCGACGAGGGCGGCGCCGAGGTCGAGCGTCTTCAGAGCGAACTCAATGCCGCCCGTGAACGCATCGTCAGCGGATTCCGCGGCCAGGAGCGCTTCCTCTCCAACGTCTCGCACGAACTGAAGACGCCGATCGCGACCATCCTCACCGAGGCCCAGACCCTGCGCGGGCTCGACGCGGCGTCGGTGGAGATCCGGGAGTTCGTCGAGAGCGCGAAGACCGAGATGCAGCGCCTCGGCCGGATCATCGACAGCTTCCTGCTCCTCACCCGCGTCCGCGGCGGACGCCCGGTGCAGGTGAGCTCGTCGCTGTGCCTCGTCAACGAGTTCATCATGGAATCGGTGGCGAGCTGCGCCGGCCTCGCGGAGACCTATCACGTCGAGATGCGCCCGCGCCTGCTCGACGACTGGGACGGCATCACGCTCTCCGTCGTCGGCGTCGCCGATCTGCTCCAGGCCATGCTGGACAATCTCATCCGCAACGCGATCCGGTTCAGTCCCAGCGGCGGGCGGGTCGAGATCGCGGCCGAGTACGACGACGAACGCGTCCGCATCGACGTCTGCGACGACGGACCCGGCATCCCGGAAGAGATCATCGATCGCATCTTCGATCGCTTCGCGCAGGCGCAGAGCGAGGAACGCCGCGGACGCGGACACGGACTCGGCCTGGAGATCGCGCAGGGCATCGCCGAGATGCACGGCGGCGTCATCATGGCCGCGAACCGCGACGAAGGCGGGTGCTGCTTCACGGTCATGCTGCCGCGATCCATGGCCGCGTTCGGCGACTCAGGCGTCGGCGGCGCTGCGCCCGATGACGAAGTAGAGGATCATGCCGAGGAGCGGCAGGAGGATGATGACCAGCGTCCATAGGAGTTTGTGTCCGACGCTCCCGCGTCCGCCGAGCACGCTGACGATGGCGATGATGTCGAGCACGAACACGATGAGGCCGAGGATGCCGTACATGGGTGATGTCCTGGTGCGGAGGTCCCGGGTCCGTTCGATCGCCGCGCGACGATCCGTTCACGCAGGCCAGACTACCCGCCCGGCGTGAAGCGGCCGTGGGTCCGAGATGAATGCAGGCTCATGCCGGCGCCTGGGCGACCAGACGCGCCATGCCCGTGATCGTCGGCGCCTGACCCGTCACCGGAGGATCGACCCGCGCGCCGAGCCGCACCGCGAGTCGCCCGTCGTCGCCGAGCGGCATCGTGATGTCGACCGTGCCGTCACCCGCGACGGCGGCGCGACAGGCGTCGAGGAACCGGGTGAACTGCGGCCCGTCGAGAATGTCGGACCAGGACGCGACCGGACCGGCCGCGTGAATCCCCCGCCGACGCAACCAACTGACGACGCCGACCTCCCATTCCATCGCGCCGGTCTCGACGGACCACTGGCACGCGAAGACGTCCGCGGCGTCCAGCGCCGAACTGAAGCGACGGTTGCGGACGACGAGGACCGACGAGCGATGTTCGAGGTCCGCCCGCGCCTTGGCGAGATTGCGCTCGGCCTCCTCGCGTTCGGCGATCTCCGAACGCAGACGCGCGTTGGCCGTCACGACGTCGGGTAGCTTCAACGCCCGCGGAATCACCCGCACGAGCGCGAGGACGGTGATGCCCGACACCACGGCCGTCACGGCCTTCATCAGTCCCGAAAGACGGTACGCCGGCCAGTAGAAGATCGTCGCGTCGATGAGGTGCGTGATGCCGCACGACAGGATGAACGCCATGAACAGCCAGAAGACGCCGTTGAACGGCACGTTGCGCCGGCGCAACACGAAGAACAGCAGCAGCGTCGGGATCGCGAAGTACGACGCGAAGATCACGACGTCGGAGACGATGTGAAGCCAGCCCAGATACTCCGGCCAGGTGCCGCATCGCCAGCGGGCCGGAAATCCCGACGTGTCGAACAGACGCGGAATGAAACTGGTCACGCGCTCGGACATGGACGGAGGACCTCCCGGATCCCGGAGTGGTGGACATCGCCGACGGGCGGCATGGGTCCGTCCCGTGCCGCGCGAGCGACAGGATATCCCGCGCGCTCCCGCGACGATGCCCTCGGGCCGCAGATGAACCTCTTTTCATGCGGCGTTCACGCCCGGTTCAGGTGGATACCCGATCCTCGTGATCGGGGACGGTTCGTCTTCCCGAGGCTGTACTCTTGCGTGTTGTCATCGTTCTCCTCATCCTCCTCGTCCTGTCGATCGTCGGCGGCCTGTTCTCCATGAACCCGCCGACGTCGCCGATGCTCGGTCTCTGCGCCGACATCGGCTTCATGATCTGCACCATCGCCTTCCTCTTCGTGCTCGTCCTCGCGATGTCCCGCCGCGCCCGGTCGGACGTGGCCCGGCACCTCGATCGCGACGGCGCGCGGCACGATCCCCACGCCTGATCCACATCACCGGCGGCTCGGTCCGGGCACCCGGAGAAGACAGGCCGACGTCGCACCCGGGTGAACGGGCACGACGTCGGCCGAGGTGGAGACCCGGATCCCGGGTCTCCCGGGGGGGGATCGAGGCGGACTACTTCGTCGAATCGCGGAGGTCGCGGACCTTGTCGTGGCCGGCCTTCACGCGCGAGTACTGGGTCATGAGGACCTTCTGAAGCGGACTGCCCGGGATGTCCTTGAGGACCTTCTCGTAGCAGGCCTTGATGGCGTCCTCGCCCCGCTCGGCCTCGGCGAGGACGGCGTGGGCGTCGCCGCCCTGAAGCGTGCCCCGCAGGGAGAGCCACCAGCGGTGCAACGTGCCCCGGACGCTGCCGTCCTCCTCCGGCTTCGTATGGTTCCCGCGCACGTGGGCCTGGAGATCGCGGGCGAAGCCCTCGCGTTCGGCCGCGAGCGTTCGGAGGGTGCCGGCGATCGAGGCGTCGTCGATGGTGTCGGAAGCGGTGCGAAGTCCTTCGCACGAGTCGATGTTGATGCTGATGAGGTCCTGGAGCGCCTCGATCGTCTCGTCGCGAAGCGGGGGCATGGTCGTCGTGGTGTTCGTCGGGGTCTTCATGGGGTGGGTCCTTGTTCGGTCGGAGTTGAGGTGAGGAAGGTTCGACGCGCGGGGGAGGTCAGCGGTCGATCGCGTCGTCGACGGCGTCGCCGACATCGTCCACGGCGTCTCCGATGGCGTCGCCGACATCCTCGACGGCGTCTTCCGCATCGCTGTCGCATGCGGCCAGGCCGAGGACGCCGGTCGCGAGAACCGCGGATGTGAACGCGATGCGGGCGGTGCGGCGAAGGGAGGGAATCATGGGAATGCTCCGTGAGGGGTCCTGACGCCGGGCGTCAGATCTTGATGCTCGTGTTGCCGCGACGGACCAGTCCGGCGATGAGCGACAGCACGAACAGCACGAGGAAGACGAAGAAGAGGATCTTGGCGATCGACGCGGCACCGGCGGCGATGCCGCCGAATCCGAAGATCGCGGCGATGATGGCGATGATGAAGAATGTGACGGCCCAACCAAGCATGGGAAACTCCTTTTTGTGTGGCGGCCTCGCGTGGATGCGGCGGGCCGTCGGGGTCGTGGTGATGACAACGATCCAATGATGCGCGGGTCGGCTGAATCCCTGATGAGCCGCCGGTGAATCGCGGCTCATGTTCGGGTTGCTCAGTCCTTGGCGTCGTCCGCGGCGTCGCCGATCGCGTCGCCGGTGGCTTCGAGGTCGCGCCCGACGCCTTCCACGGTGTTGCACGCGGGAATCGTCGCCAGCATGAAGCCCACGAGGGCGACGATGCCGAGGACGGCCGCGACGTGACGGATGCGGGTGATCGGGCGGGTGGACACGTGACTGGTCATTGGGGTGTGCTCCAACAGGGTGGGTTCGCGCGTTCGTCACGATGCCGGACGCGTGACCATGAACAGGGTCGCGTCGGGACCTGAGGCGCCGGTGAATCACGCCTTAATCCGTACTCATTCCGCCGGCCCGCGACCGTCCGCCGGGTCACACCGTCTCTTCGGTTCGTCCGTGCGGTCGGGGGCGACGTGTATAATGCCGCCCGATCGATGCGTGGTTCGAGGAGCTCGTCATGTCCGATGTCGAACAGACGACGCAGACCCTCATCGCCGCGCGAAACGGCGACGGTCA
>JAGQOI010000397.1 GCA_020427625.1 Phycisphaerales bacterium
CGCCGCGGCGACTGATGCGCGACGGCCACGCGCCCCGGCCGCCGGTCGCGCCTATTCGTCGTCCGTCGCCCGCGCCGCGAGCCCGTGCAGACGCACCTCGTGTGCGATGCGCGACCCGTTCACCGTACTCGCGTCGAACTCAACCCGCATGATCCCCGATCCGAGATCCGGCACGACGCGGCTCACGCCCTTGATCTGCCCGAGTCCCTCCACCAGTGCGCGTCCGGACTCCGTCAACGCGCCGTCCACGATCGCGCCGTCGAGGTCGAGCTCGACCATCTTGAGTTGCTCGCCCGCCGGGATCGTCGTCGGCACGAGCGCCGCGAAGGCCGCGAACAGGCGCGTCGCCGAACCCGCGACGAGCTTCTCGCCCGCCTTGAGGTACATGCCGATGAGCAGCGACATGAGCGGCAGCACGAGGTACCGTTCCGGCCACCAGTACCGGAACATGAGGAACAGCACGACGTTGAAGATGACCGCCTCGCCGAGCCGGAACCACAGACCCGCCCAGAAGATCGAACGGTCGAACGGCTCGCGCTCCGCCTCCGTCAACTTCGTCCACAACGAGTTCGCGAAGTAGAACAACGCGCCGAGCAGCGCGACGAACGTCGACAGCACGAACAGCGCGGCGACGAACCGCGACTCCGCCGGCGTCTCGCCGAACAACACGCCCAGGCGCGTCACCGGCAGGTCGGTCGCGAGATCACGCAGGACGTCCGCCGCGCCCGCGTCGAACTCGTCGCCGACGAGACGCCCGTCGTCCGACACCGTCGTGAGCCGCCCGGTGGTCCATGCGAGCGACGCGACGATGATCGTGCTCGCGACGGCGATGATGAGCATCGTCGCGCCGATGCCGACGAGACTGTGCCCGTACAGCACATCGCTCCGTCGCGGCTCCTCCAGCGTGTCGGGATCGGTCAGCCCGGCGAGCGTCCCCCGCAGGCGCACCAGCGCGATGCCGATGAAGCCGACCGCGCCGAGCGACAGCGCCAGCGTGAACGGCCAGGCCATCGGCGGCACGCCGAGCAGCAGCGGCATCATGCCGAAGCCGATCGCGACCGCCGCGGAGAACGCGCCGAGCGAGAGCAACCCGCCGAGCACGCCGAGTCGATGCAGGTTCGACATGACTATGGACTCTCCTCTTCGGTGGAATGCGTCGTCACCCGGTACCGCCGATCGAGCGTCGCCCGCACGCGCACATCGCCGTCCCACCCGGTCGCGTACACGCGCCGGCGGATGATCGCGTCCTCGAACCGGCGCACGCCCGTCGCGACGAGCGCCGTGATCGGCCGGCTGCGATACCCGGGAATGTGCGCCTGGAGACGCTCGATCGTCTCCCGGCGCGGATGTCCGTACGCGAACGTCGTGAACGGGCGCGATCCGCCCGTCGCCGTCCGCCCGAAGTGCCACGCGCCCATCGACAGCACGGCCGCGTGCGGCGTCATCGCCTCCATCAACGAATCCGTCGTGCCGTTGCCCGACCCGTGATGGCCGACCTGGTAGACGTCGACGTCGAGGGCCGCGGTCCCCTCGTAGTACGACACGAGCGTCTCGATCGCCGGCTCCTCGAGGTCGCCGGTGAACAGGAACGACGAGCCGCCGAAGTCGACGCGGATCACGAGACTGTGGTTGTTCATGTTCTCGAACGCGCCCCACGACCAGCCCGGATCCTCCGCCAGCGAGGCCGACAGGACGTGGATCTCCGGATCGCAGTGCGGACACTCCAGCGGATCGATGCTCGCGTCCGTCAGACCGTCGAACGAGTCGAGCACGCTGATCTCCGCGTCGCGGATCTCGCGCAACCTGGTCGGACGTCCGGCGTCGATCTCGGCGACCAGCGCGCGCTGACCGCCGCCGCCCATGCCGTCGCGGAACCCGTTGTCGACGTAGTGTCGGATCGTGTACCGATCGGCGATCGTCGCGAGCGCGCGGGTATGGTCGATGTGATTGTGCGTGATGAACACGGCGTCGAGCGTGTCGTCGAGGTCCGGCCGATCGTCGAAGAACGCATCGAGGTACGCGATGAGACGCGCCGTCGCCGCCGCGTCCTGGCTGCCCGCGTCGATGAGAATCGCGCCGCACGGAAACTCCAGCAACGTGCAGTCCGCCTGCCCGACGTCGATGAAGTGCGCATACATCACCGCCGCCGCCGGGTCCTGGCGACCGCCCGCGGGCAGCGACACCACCGCGATCACCGCCGCCAGCGCGCACCACGCCGCGCCCGTCGCGCACGCCCGGGTCCATCGCGCGGCCGGCCGGTCGCCCGTGTTCGCCCGTCCCCTCGTGTCCACCCGTCCCATGGTCCATCCCTCCGGACCCGTCTCGTCGCGCCGCCGTTGCCGCGCGTTCCCTGTTCTATACACGACCGCATGCACCGGCCATGGAACTTTCCTGCTCGAATCGGCAGGTTTGCATACGTGCGTTCATCGTCGCGTCGGCGTTGCGACGCGTTCCGCGAGCAGCGCCGCGAAGCGTCGCGCGAGGCGCGGGCGCGTGCGCCCGGTCCGCCACGCGAGCGCGATCTCCCGCGTCGGGGGCGTCCGCTTGAAGCGCAGGTAGGTTCGTCCGGGATCGTCGTCGTGGGCCGCGACCATCGCGGGCACGATCGACACGCCGAGTCCGAGGCGCACGAACTCGAGCAGCGTGTCGATCTGCGTCATGCGGCACGCGACGGTCCCGGCCAGTCGCCGCGACGCACAGAAGTCGCCGATCTGGCGCCCGAGACAGTGCATCTCGTCGAGCGTGATCGCCGGCTGGGCCCGCAGGTCGGCGAGCGCGATGTCGCCGCGGGCGCTGAGCGGATGCGCGGCCGGCGCGACGACGAGCAGCGCTTCGCGCCCGACGACCTGGAGGTCGATGAGGTCGTGGTCGATCGGCGTGCTCATGATCGCGACGTCGAGTTCGTGGTCGGCGATCGCCTCGACGAGGTTCTGCGTGAGATCCTCGCGCACGATGATCTCGCACTCCGGATACTCCTCGCGCAGACGCGCGACGAGCGCCGGCACGAGGTACGGCGCCATGGTCGGAATCGCGCCGACGGCGAGTCGTCCGCGACCCTCGTCGACGTCGACCCGCAGACTGCCCTCGATCTCCCGCACCGCGCCGAGGATCGGCCGCGCGCGGGCGAGCAGGGCGCGCCCGGCGTCCGTCATCGCGACGCCCCGCCCGAGCCGGTCGAGCAGTTCGACGCCGAGTTCGCGCTCGAGCTTCATGATCTGCTGGCTCAGGGAGGGCTGGGTGATCCCGCACCGCGCCGCCGCGCGGCTGATCGTGCCCGCCTCCGCCACCGCCACGAAGTATCGAAGTTGTCGAAGTTCCATAGGGCAATCCTATGGCAAGCGGGGCGGAGTTCCCATTGTCCCCGCCGGGCCCGGGCGGGTATCGTGTCGATTCTGGATCCGTTGCTCTCGAATTCCCGCGACCGCCTCGCCGCCGCCGCGCGGCCGGTCCCGATCCGCAGGAGACCACGACATGACCACTCCCAAGCCCGGAACCTGTCCGGTCCTCACGACCGCCGACGGCGCGCCGATCGCCCGCCAGCAGGCCCTCACCGCCGGCCCGCGCGGCCCGCTGCTCATGCAGGACGTCCAGCTCCTCGAGCAGATGCAGAGCTTCAACCGCGAGCGCATCCCGGAGCGCGTCGTCCACGCCAAGGGATCCGGCGCCTACGGCACGTTCACGGTGACGAACGACGTGACGAAGTACACGAAGGCCGCGTTCCTCGGACGCGTCGGCAAGACCACCGACGTCTTCCTGCGCTTCTCCACCGTCGCCGGCGAACGCGGCGCCGCCGATGCCGAACGCGACGTCCGCGGCTTCGCCCTCAAGTTCTACACCGAGGAAGGCAACTGGGACATGGTGGGCAACAACACCCCCGTGTTCTTCGTCCGCGATCCCTACAAGTTCCAGATGTTCATCCACACGCAGAAGCGCGACCCCGCGACCAACCTCCGCGACATGGACATGCAGTGGGACTTCTGGTCGCTCTGCCCGGAGTCGCTCCACCAGGTCACCATCCTCTTCAGCGACCGCGGCATCCCCGCGAACTACCGCTCCATGAACGGCTACGGCAGCCACACCTACTCCCTCATCAACGACGCCGGCGAACGCGTCTGGTGCAAGTTCCACTTCAAGACGAAGCAGGGCATCGCGACCCTCACCGACGAAGCCGCCGCGGCCCTCATCGGCAGCGACCGCGAGAGCCACCAGCGTGACCTGCACGGCGCGATCGAGTCCGGCGACTTCCCGCAGTGGCGCTTCTGCATCCAGATCATGACGCAGAAGCAGGCCGACGCGTTCCGCTGGAATCCGTTCGATCTCACCAAGGTCTGGCCGCACGCGGAGTTCCCGCTCATCGAGGTCGGCACGCTCGAGCTCAACCGCAACCCGGAGAACTATCACGCCGAGGTCGAGCAGAGTTCGTTCAGCCCGTCGGCGCTCGTGCCGGGCATCGGTCCGAGTCCCGACAAGATGCTCCAGGCCCGTCTCATGAGCTACGCCGACGCGCATCGGTATCGCGTCGGCGCGAACTACCAGCACCTGCCGGTGAACGCGCCGCGCTGCCCGTTCGCGAACTATCAGCGTGACGGCGCGATGGCGACGGCCGCGTCGTACGGTTCGGCGCCGAACTACTGGCCGAACTCGCGCGAGGGCGCGCCGATGCCGGACGAGTCTCGTCTGGATCCCGCGTGGACGCTCGGCCAGACGGTCGTCGACCGCTTCGATTCGACGGTCGACCACGACGACTTCACGCAGGCCGGCGATCTGTACCGGATGTTCGACGACGCGCACCGCGACCGTCTCGCGACCCGTCTGGCCGGCGTGCTCGGCCAGGCCCGTCGCGAGGTGCAGGCGCGTCAACTCTGCCACTTCTTCCGCGCCGATCCCGACTACGGCCGCCGCGTCGCGGAGAAGCTCGACTTCGACCTCTCCGAGTTCCACGAGAGCGGCGCCGCCGTCGCCGCGACCCGCTGAGCGCACGCGGAACCGAACGAGTCATCCCCCGCCGGGGCGCCGCGAGGCGCCCCGGCGGTGTTGGTTCAGGCCCTGCGCCTCATCGCCCCGCTCCGATCAGTCGCCGGTGGCCGCGTGAAGGCGCGACCGAAGTTCCACGATGAACGCGACCTCCTCCGCGAGGAGATCCGGTGCGCGTCGGCCCGCAAAGCCGAGATCGTCGATCTCGAATCCCCACGCCCGCGCGACGAGCGTCCGGTGGTCGCCGGGCATCGTCGTGACCGTGTGTTCCCTCGACGACGCGCCGGCGCGGATCATGTCGGCCTCGGCCGGAGGCAGATAGTCGTCGCGCTCAGGAAGCAGCACGAGCGTCGGAACGGACGTCCTCGACAGCA
>JAGQOI010000398.1 GCA_020427625.1 Phycisphaerales bacterium
GGACAGGTCTTCGGTGGGATGGATTCCTCGTTTCCGTTCATCAACACCGCCGGCACCGTCGCCTTCAGCGGCACGGTCCCGGGCGTCGGCGACACGATCTGGTCGGGATTCCCCGGCCTCATGGACGTGAACCTCCAGGACGGCGAGGTCGTGCCCGGTGTCGGCACGATCAACGTCAACACGCCGTTCTGGGGCGTGCACCTCGACAACTTCGGCGTCATCGGCTTCGGCTCGATCGACGGCCACGAGGCCATCATGCACCACGACGGGACCACCCTGTCGACGATCGCCCGCGTCGGCGCCGCCGGGCCCCTCGGCGTCTACACCGATCTCGAATCGGGCACGGGCGCGGCGTCCGACGACGGATACATCTTCGTCGGACGGGTGGGCGGCAGCGGCGCGACCGACAGCGCGATCTTCCGTCGCCTCGGCGGCGGGGCGACGACGGTGGTCGCCCGCGAAGGCGATCATCCGTACGGCTTCTGGGCCGGCGTGGAGTTCGACGACCTGTTCACGTACCCGACGGTGTCGCTCGACGACAGCGGCCGCGCGTTCGTTCGGGCACGGGTGCGGGGCCTCGGCGTGAACAACGGCAACAACATGGGTCTGTGGTCGGTCGAGCCGGACGGGACGTTCAACTTCATCATGCGGACGGGTCAGTGGATCGACCTCGGCGACGGCGGCGGCCTGCGTCAGGTCGAGGCCATCATCCTGAACAGCGAGCCGGGCACGAACAGCGGTCGCGGGCGGGGCGTGAACACGCGTGGCGACGCGGTCGTCCGGGTCTCGTTCACCGACGACACGCAGGCGATCATCGTCGCCCAGTTGCCGCCGGCGTGTCCGGGCGACGTGAACGAGGACGGCATCGTCGACGCCCAGGACCTCGCGATGGTCCTCGCCCAGTGGGATTCGACGGGTCCGGTCGGGACGGGCGGCGACGCGAACCTCGACGGTCTCGTCGACGCCCAGGACCTCGCGGTCGTCCTCGCGACCTGGAACCACGTGTGTGAGGGGTGATCGGTCTTCACCACGGAGGCACGGAGGGCACGGAGGGGGGATTGGGGTTGAAGACGAAGACGAAGA
Organism: Phycisphaerales bacterium; assembly: GCA_020427625.1. Classification (GTDB taxonomy): domain Bacteria; phylum Planctomycetota; class Phycisphaerae; order Phycisphaerales; family SM1A02; genus JAGQOI01. The sequence continues at coordinate 1,084 of JAGQOI010000398.1, forward strand.
AGAAGAGAAGACATTCTTCCTGACCTTCAACCCGGTTCTGGTTTGCTCGGTGTCTCGGTGTCTCCGTGGTGAACCGCCGGATCGACGATGGCGACGAAACGAACGCGGCCGGCGAGCATTGAGGAGCTCGCCGGCCGCTTGTTCTTCGACCCGTTTCTTCGTCCGCTCCGTGCCTCGGTGTCTCCGTGGTGAACCCCGAACGGCACCACGGAGGCGCGGAGACACGGAGCGTGGTCCTGGGTTCAGGATCGTGAACACGGGCGCGACCGAAGGTCGGACGTCGCCCGAAGCACGATCTTCAACCTGCATCTCGCTCCGTGTTCTCTGTGTCTCCGTGGTGGACTTCCGAACGGATGCGTGATGAATCCCGAGCGCGTCAGCCGTTCCAGGCCTTGAGTTCGGGGCCGGTGTATTCGGCGAGGGGTCGGATGATGCGGTTGTTCTGGTGCTGTTCCGTGACGTGGGCGCACCAGCCGGTGATGCGGCTCGCGACGAAGATCGGGGTGTACTGCGGGACGGGGATGCCCATGACGAAGTAGGTCATGCCGCAGGGGAAGTCGACGTTCGGGTGGATCTGCTTGTCGTCGAGCATGATCTTCTGGACGGCATCGCCGAGGTCGAACCACTTCTTCGAGTCGGGTCCCTGGGCCTCGGCGATCTTCAGGCCCCAGCCACGGAGGATGCCGGCGCGATGGTCGCCGTTCTTGTAGACGCGATGTCCGAAGCCCATGAGTTTCTGCTTCGTTTCGAAGGCGCGGTCCATGTACTGGCGGACGGTGCCGCCGGCGCTGACGAAGGCGTCGACGTCCTTGAGCATCTCCATCGCCATCTCGTTCGCGCCGCCGTGCAGTTCGCCCTTCAGCGCGCCGATGGCGCCGCAGACGGCGGAGTGCAGGTCGCTCATCGTCGACGCGATGACGCGTCCGGTGAACGTCGACGCGTTGAAGTCGTGCTCGGCGTACAGGATGAGCGAGACGTCCATGGTCCGGGCGACGAGGTCGGTCGGCTTCTTTCCGGTCATGCACCAGAGCAGGTTCGACGCATGGTTGAGGGTCGGATCCGGGTCCACGGGCGTCTTGCCGTCGCGCACCATCTGACCGTAACCGATGATGGTGGGGATCTTCGCAAGCAGGCGCTTCGCCTTGCGGCGTTCGGCGTCGAGCCCGTTGTCCTCGACCTCCTCGTCGAAGTGCGAGAGGTAGGACACGCCGGTGCGGAGAATCGCCATCGGGTGTGAACCGACCTCCGCGCGGGCGATGTCGCGGAGCAGCGTCTTGAGCCCGTCGGGGATCGACCGCATCGACACGACTTCCGCGGTGAAGGCCTTGAGTTCGGTCGCGGAGGGCTTGTGTCCCTCGATCAGGAGGAAGGCGACCTCCTCGAACGTCGCGTGCGCGGCGAGGTCGGCGATCTCGTAGCCGCGATAGATGAGCGACGTCTGGTTCACTGAACAGATCTGGGTGTCGCCGACGGTCTGCCCGGCGAGGCCGCGCGTGTCCTTGGACTTCGAAGAAGCGGTTGTGGCAGTCATGACGGACAATCCTTCGCAGGTTGCGTCGAGGGGTGATCGGGATGAAGAGCCGTGCCCGGCGTGCCGCGGGAAGGGCTCACCAGTGCCGAACGAACGCGCATGATAGTCGCAAACGTCGCCCGGCGTGGGGCGGCGCGGGGTCCGGATGACCGGCTCGGAGCGGCGGCGTGGCCGCTCAGTTGCGCAATTCGACGGTCTGGACGCCTTCGACGACGTTCATGGCGCCGACGAGCCGGGCCCGGTCGGCGTCGGGTCGGAGCCGGACGGCGTAGACGCGTTCGATGGACGCGCCCTGGCGGGCGGTGGAGACGTTCGTGAGGCGGTGGCTGTCGGCGAAGGGCGCGAGTGCCGCGAGGAGCGGCGCGTCGTCCTCGACCGCGAGCCCGGTGCGGACGATGAGCGTGTCTTCGGAGGGCCGGTCGTCGACGACGGGTCGGTAGAGCCAGGCGGCGAGACCGGCGACCGGGATGCAGACGAGGGGGATGCGGAGGTATCCGGATCCGATGGCCATGCCGACGCCGACGGCGAAGATGACGAACGCCGTGTCCCGCGTGTCCTCGACGACGGTTCGGAAGCGGACGATCGACAGGGCGCCGACGAGGCTGAAGGCACGGGCGACGTTGTCGCCGATGACCGAGGAGATCATCGCGATGAGCACCGTGAGCAGCACGAGCGTCGCCATGAGCGATCGGGCCTGGCGCCCGTCGCGCCCGCAGGTCAGCCGGTAGATCGCCGCGACGACCATGCCGAGCGTCAGCGCGACGAGATCGCGCATGATGAGCGCCTGGAGCGACAGATTGATGTCGCTCGTGAACGAATTCGACAGCCACTCAGGCACCGGCGATCTCACTGGAGGGCGAAGAGCGCCCCCACGCCTCGTGACAGAGACGATACTTCGAGACACCTGTGGGATTCAATCGGTGCGCGCGGACGAGTTCCTTGAACGGACGGGGCAGGGCGTGCACGAACTTGAGTTCGAGGATGACGCGTCCCGGCAGCAGCGGGCGGCCCTCGACGACGGTGTCGACGGACCAGTCGCCGCAGACGATGCCGCGGAGATCGTGGTCGAGCGTCAGGCGCATCGGGCCTTCAGGACCGGTCCCGACGTACGCCTCCCGCCGGTACTCGACGCGACAGGTCGGGCGGAGGTGCTTCTCGGTGAGGCGATCGTGGAACCACTGCGCCGCCCAGGCGTCGACGGAGGGATTCTCGCGTGTCCCGGGCGCCTCGGTGAGACGGGAGAGGTCGCCGTCGTCGATCGCGGCCCGCCGCTTGCGCCCGCGGCCCTTCGCTCTCGACTTGCTCTCGACGCAGATCCAGTCGCTGCTCCCGTACCGTCGGGCACGGAACTTGCGACGTCCGATCGCGGGTCGGCGATGCAGGATGTCGAGGTCGGGCGTGTCGAAGTAGAGCGTCGTCACGCGATAGGCGGCGTCGAGATCGGGATCGGCGTTCGGGTCGGGCGCGAGGTGTCGTCGGGCCCACTCGACGACGGCGGCGGCCGCGGGGACGTCAACGACGAACTTCAGTTCGTACGCGGCGAGTTCCGGGCGATCGCTGGCGAGGACGGAGGGCGACTGGAACAGGGCTTCGTCGCGGTGGATCACTCGCCGGACTCCGTGCGATGCTCGTCGAGGGCGGCGACGGCGGGATGGGCGAGGAGGAACGCGCTGCGTTGCTCGAAGAAGGTGCGCAGGCTGGACTCGACGCCGGCGTCGGGCGACGTCGCCTGGTCGAACGCCTCGTACGACGATCCCTTGCGCGTGTCGGCGCGGACGAGGTCCTCGATGAGCGCCCGCTGCGTCGCGATGAAGGGTCCGATCGCGTTCCAGTCCATCGACTCCTGCGCGAGCGTGCGGACGTTGCGCAGGTACTGTTCGCGCAGGTGCGGGACGGCGAGCAGGCGACTGCGGAGCGGCTTGCCGGGGTCGTCGAGGGCGACGAGCGGATCAAGCGTCGTGCCGCCCTCGCCGCGCCCCCCACCGCCGCCGCCGCCGGGACGGTTCCCGAGCGGGCGATCGGCGCCCGGTCCCGGTCCGTCGTCGGGGGCGTCCCGGGGCGCGCGATCCGGTCCGCCGGGGGGCGGTCCGTCGGGACGATCCGCGCGTCCGGGTCGGCGGCCGCGGCCGGGTCCGCCCGGTCCGCCGCGTCCGAGTCCGAAGGCCTCGTTCATATCGTGGGGCACGACGTGGAAGACGCCCGCGGGGTCCTTGTAGAGGCTGTAGTCGCTTGCGCGGACCCAGTAGCCGTCGCTGTTCACCAGCGTCGTATCGAGGGCGAGGAACCAGAGGACGCCGTCGAGATCGAGAAGGGGCGCGAGTGCGTCCTCGAGTTCGTCGAGCGGCGTCTCGTCGAGCACGCGGCAGAGTTCGATGAGGTCGTTCCAGTCCGATTCGTCATCGCGGGTCTTGATCTCGTAGCGCTCGCGGTAGGGCGCGAGGTCCGCGCCGACGTAGTCGAGTCCGCCGTTGCCGTTCGGGCGTCCCTTGACCTTCCATCGCGCGGCATGTCCGGCGCTGGCGTCATCGCCGCCGGCGGGGAAATTCGTCCTGACGAAGTCCTTGTCGAACTGTTCGACGCTGACGAAGACGCCCCAGCTCTCGCCGTTGACGACGACGTGCACGAGGTTGGCTCGTGGCGCCGGGAGGTGGGGTCGGGCGAGGTGGGAGTAGAGGACGGTGCTCAGGAAGGACGGATCGCCGTTGGAGTTGAGCAGGTTGATGGTCTTCGCGCCGTACAGGCGCTGGTCGCCGCGTTCGTGATCGAGGGCGAGGTTGAACGACCGCTTGCCTCCGGCGGGGACCATGAAGTACGAGGACGCGCCGCGGAAGTGCACGCCGACGCCGTCGAGGGTCGAACCGTCGACGGTGAGGGTCGCGGGCACATCGACATCGGTGTTGTAGAAGTCGGCGAGTTCGGTCTCCCAGTCGTTGTCGGCGAAGTCGATGAAGAAGGTCCGGACGACCGAGGGATCGAAGAGCGGCGCGTCGGGGAAGGTCGCGACGGCATCGCGTTCGACGCGCGGGCCGGGCCCGGTCGGTTCACCGCCGCGACCGGGCCCGCCGCGACCGAAGCGACGTCGTCCTTCGGGTTCGGCGGCTCGTTCGTCGGCGAGGGCGGCGCGGGCGGCGGCACGTTCGGCGTCGTCGAGTCGACCGTCGTGATCGACGTCGAACTGCGCGACGAGTTCGCGTTCGGGCGCCGACGGTCCGCCTCGTCCTCCGGGCCCGCGTTGCGGCTGGGCGAGGGCGATGGAGGACAGGCCGCAGAGACCGGCGACGAGGACGAGGCGAAGCGAACACGGATGGGGCATGACACGGATCTCCCTGCGTCGTCAGCGGACGCCGATCTGGACATCATCGTCGAAGACATGGTTCAGCGCGGGCCGAATCGTTCACGGGCGAGGCGGCGCTGGTCGGGGGTGAGGACCTCGAAGACGGCCCGCATGACGCGGGTGCGCATCTCGGGCGAGGCGGAGCCGCCGAGTTCGGCGAGTCCGAGCGGCTGCACGAGGCCCTGGATCGTGGACGTCTGTTCGGGCGTGAGGGCGAGGTGATCGGCGAACTCATCGAAGCGGGCCTGACCGAAGTCGACGCGTCGTTCGACGGACGCTCGGATCTCTCGTCCGACGGTCTCGAGTTGAAGTCGCGCGTCGAGGCGTCGGGCGCGGAGGGGTCGTCCGGTCTCGCGTTCGATCGCCTTGGCGCGGGCGGCGCGGTACTCGTCCATCATGCGGGCGGCTTCGGTGCGCTGATCGGGCGTGAGGGCGGGGCGCATCTCGTCGACCATCGAGCCGCGGTCGAGGAGCGGCTCGAAGGCGACGCGGAGGCGCTGGTAGACGGCGATCTTGTCGGGCGAGCCACGCTCGCCGGCGTTGAGCGTCGCGACGTCCTCGTAGTGTTCGACGACGAGTCGATCGACGATCGTGGCGCGTTCGGCGAGGAGGCGATCGAAGGTGGCCTGCTGTTCGGGCGTGAGGGTGA
>JAGQOI010000399.1 GCA_020427625.1 Phycisphaerales bacterium
CCACATCTTGAACTCACAGGCAGCGTCGGAGGGCGTCGAGGAGGGCGTCGATGTCGGCGTCGGTCGTGAACGGGCCGACGCTCGTGCGGAGGGTGCCGGCCGGGAACGTGCCCATCGCCTCGTGCGCGTACGGCGCGCAATGCAGGCCCGGGCGGACCGCGATCCCGAACGTCGTATCGAGGATCCCCCCCACGTCCGCCGGATCATGCCCGTCGAACACCATCGACACCGCGCCGATCCGACGATCGACGTCCCGAGGCCCGATCACCCGCACCCCCTCGATCGCCTCCAGGCCGCGCAACAGACGCGCAATCAATTCCATCTCGTGGGCGTGGATCGATTCGACCGTCGCGCCGAGGACGTACTCCAGACCCGCGCGCAGACCGGCGAGCCCCACCGTGTTCGGCGTGCCGCCCTCGAGATAGTGCGGCAACTCGCGTGGCTGCACGGGAAACGTCGAGTCGCCGCCCGTGCCTCCGTGCCGCCAGGGTTCGATCCGCGCGTCCACGACGTGACCGGGATCGGCAATCACCCGCGGACCGACGTAGAGCGCGCCCGTCCCGGTCGGACCGAGCAGACCCTTGTGTCCCGGGAACGCGATGAAGTCCGCGCCGAGCGCCTCGACATCCACCGGCAGCACGCCGATCGACTGAGATGCGTCGAGCAACACGAGCGCATCGGAACGCTCGGCGACGGCACCGGCGATCGCGGCCGCGGGTTGGATCGTCCCGAGCGCGTTCGACACGTGCAGGAACGCGACCAGCGTCGTCTCCGGCTGGAGCGCAGCGACGATGTCCTCGACGCGCAGGATGCCGTCGTCGTCGCAGCCGACCTGCGTGAGCGTGATCTGCCCGCGATCACGGAGGTCCATGAGCGGGCGCGAGATCGAGTTGTGTTCGAGCACCGTCGTGACGACGTGCGGCGTGTCGATGCCGGCCGGCGTGACGGACGCGTCGAGCGTGCCCCGCATCGCCATGTTCAGCGCGTCGGTCGCGTTGAGGGTGAACGCGAGACGCCGGTGGTCGTCGACGTGCATGAGCCGCGCGAGCGCGAGACGCGTGTCGTCGATCATGCGCTCCGTCGCCGTCGCCCACCGGTGCCCGCCGCGGCCGGGATTGGCGATCTCGGCAAGATGGCGCGTGATGGCGTCGGCGACGCCGGGCGCCTTCGGCGAGGCCGTCGCGGCATGGTCGAGGTAGATCATGCAGGCAGTGTACCGAAGCGTGCGGGCGGATCGCGGGCCGCCGGGTCCACCGATTCCGCGCCGCGCCGCCCCCCTCGCATTGACTTCCGGCATTCCCGGGGCACACTCGGAACGCTCGGCCGTGTGGGTGTCGGTCGCCGGGCAGGGACAGGACCATGACCTCTCATCTGTGGGCGTGCCTCGCGTCGATCGCGGTTCTTGCCTCCGGCGCCACCGGTCAGCCGGGGACGCCCGAGCCGTGCGGCGGAGATCACTTCTCGCAGAGCACGGACGCGTCGACGATCCTCCCGCGGCACACGTTCCAGTGCGCGACGCCACGCCCGGCGGTCACGCTGGAAAACGGCGTCGCGCGGTCGTTCGACCTCGGCGCCTCGGCGCCGTACGTCGTACTGTGCGTCGAGTTCGGGATCGAATCAAGCACGGGCGGCGACTGGCCGGTGGTCGTCAACATCTACGCCGGCGACATCAACGGCCCGTTCGAGGACCTCACGCTGCTCGGCACGTCGGAACCGGTGCTCGTCCCGAGCGGCGCGCGCGGCACGATGATGATGGCGCACTTCATGGACGTCGTCGAGATCGCGCCGGGCGCGCCGATGATCGTCGAACTCCACACCGACAGTCGCGTCCCTGACGACGGCACGCGCGGCGGCGTGACGATCTTCGGATCGAATGCCGCGGGCGAGTCAGGACCGACGTTTCTTCGCGCGCCGTCCTGCAGCGCGACCGGGTTCGTTCCGATGGCATCGCTCGGTTCACCCGACGTGCACGTCGTGATGACGGTCATGGGCATCCTGGATCCGCCGCCGGTGCCGGCGGGCGAGGTCTGCGGAGCGGGCGGCGCGGTGTGCGGCGCCGATCACGAGACGCCGGGATGCTTCAACGACGCATGCTGCAGTCCGGTGTGCTTCGAGGATCCGTTCTGTTGCGACGTGGCATGGGACGAGCCGTGCGTCGCGCGGGCGATCGCGATCTGCGTTCCGGTCGATCCGTTGCCGCAGTGCGCGCCGCCGCCTTCGGACATGGTCGCGTGGTGGCGCTTCGACGAGGCGGGCGGACCGACGGCGTACGAGAGTGTGGGCGGGCGCAACGGCACGCTCGGCGGCGGTGCCGCGCGATCGCCGAACGCGTACGTGAGTCATTCGATCTCCTTCGACGGCATCGACGACCGCGTGACGGTGCCGAATCACCCGTCGCTCAACTTCGGCCTCCACGGCAGCATGTCGATGGACGCGTGGGTCTGGCATGATCCGGCGCTGAATCCGTACACGGGCAACTCGATCGTCTCGAAGTTCAGCGCGTACAAGTTCATGACGTTCCCGGTCGGCTTCGGGCTGCACGTGCATCTCGGCGGCTCGGGTCCGATGGGGTGTTACAAGGTGCTGCCGACGAAGGCGTGGAAGCACGTCACCGTGACCATCGATCAGAGCGTCCCGAACCAGTGCACGATCCTGTTCTACGTCGACGGCCTGCCGTTCGGCACGCCGAACGTGCAGCCGCAGCACTTCAACCTGAGTTCGAACGACCCGGTCCTCATCGGGTCGAGTCTGACGCCGACGCAGGCGATCAACTCGCCGTACGGCGGCTTCATCGACGAGGTGGAACTGTTCGATCGCGTGCTCACACCGGCGGAGATCATGTCGATCTACCAGGCGGGCGTCGCCGGCAAGTGCCGCTGCACGCCGCCGGTGCTCGAGTGTCCGTTGACGGTGTCGTGCGTCGGCGGCAAGAACTACGTGCCGTTCGACGGCGGCATCGCGGACGACTTCTGCGGCGCGACCGAACCGGCGACACCGTCGGCCGCGCTCGCGCCGTTGTGCTCGAACCCGCAGGACTTCGACTCGACGCTCATCGACGGGACGTTCTGTCACAGTCTCGTCGGCCTGCCCTCGAACATCGCGGAGGCGAAACTGGAGATCCGGCTCCGCGCGAACGGCGCCGGCTGCTGCAACGATTCGCTGTCGTTCCAGGCGACGGGCGGATTCCCGGCGCTGCTGTGGAGCAGTCGCATCGGGTCGGACGGCGGCGGGTGCGGCGGATTCCCCGGGCTCGTGCCGTGGGAATGGACGCCGGGCACGATGGAGTCGATGTGTCTCGACCTCGCCAACCTCCCCGTCACCGGCGGCGCGACGACGAACCTCCTGCCGAGCCTGAACGCGACGCAGCGCCTCGACATTCACGTGCAGGACGACACGGCCGTGGACTTCGTGCGCCTGTGGATCACGACGTGCCCGCCGTGCAGCGGCGACATCAACGAGTCCGGCATCGTCGACGCGGTCGACCTCGCGGGCCTGCTCGCGAACTGGGGCACCGACGATCCCGCGTCCGACCTCGACGGCGACGGCATCGTCAGCGCGCCGGACCTCGCGACGCTCCTCGCGAACTGGGGGCCGTGCCGGTAGAGCAAGCCGGTAGAGCATCACGTCGCATCCCGTCGGCGGCCGGTCCCGTACAATCCGGCCATGCCCTGCTTCGTCACCCACCTTGAGTCCGCGCTCGACGGCACGCGCTTCGAGCGCGGCGTCGTCCACACGCTGCACCGCGATCGCCCGCTCTGGGTGCGCTATGACCTCGATGCCGTCCGGCACGCCGTCACGCCGAGCGACCTCGCGTCGCGCACGCCCGGCATGTGGCGCTACCGCGAACTCCTGCCCGTGCGCGACGACGCGAACATCGTCACGCTTCACGAAACGATGTCGCCGCTCGTGCCCTGCCCGCGTCTCGGCGCGGCGATCGGCGTGCCGAACCTCGTCATCAAGGACGAATCACGCCTGCCCACCGGGTCGTTCAAGTCGCGCGGGATGTCGATGGCGGTGTCGATGGCGAAGGAACTCGGCATCACCGAGGTCGCCGTGCCGACGGCCGGGAATGCCGGCGGCGCGCTCGCGGCGTACGCCGCGCGGGCCGGCATGGGCTGCACGATCCTCATGCCCGACGACACGCCGATCGTGAACCGCGTCGAAGCCGGCACGCACGGCGCGCGGGTGTTCCTTGTGAACGGCCTCATCACCGACTGCGGCGCGATCATCGGCGCCGGCAAGGCGGCGCGGGGCTGGTTCGACATGAGCACGCTCAAGGAGCCGTACCGCATCGAGGGCAAGAAGACGATGGGCCTCGAACTCGCCGAACAGATGGCGTGGGAACTGCCCGACGTCGTCCTCTACCCGACCGGCGGCGGCACGGGACTCATCGGCATGTGGAAGGCGTGGGAGGAACTCGGCACGCTCGGGTGGCTGAAGTCCGAGCATCGCCCGCGCCTGTACTCGTGTCAGTCGACGGGCTGCGCGCCGATCAGCCGCGCGTTCGACGCCGGGGAGCGCTTCGCCGAACCGTTCGCGAACGCGCACACGGTCGCGAGCGGGCTGCGGGTGCCGAAAGCGGTGGGCGACTTCATGATCCTCGACGCGGTGCGCGCATC
>JAGQOI010000400.1 GCA_020427625.1 Phycisphaerales bacterium
CCCCTGCCACGATACGCCGGCGCGCCACGGCCGCGGGGCGTGATGGGCTACGGGTTCGAGGAGGTGTTTCTTGACTTGTGGTGCGATGAGGATGCGTCCAGGTGGTCTACGTTGAATCAGGGTGGCCACTGCGTTCGTTTGCAGGGCGGTGGGCGTCTTCCTCACGTGCGGTCCTCGAGAACAGCGCTCTGAGGATGAACATCCGAGGTCGGCGGTTCACGTTCCCGTTGCTGCCGCGATGGACGGTGCTGGTGAACGTGGTGTTCTGGGGTCTTCCGGTCTTCGCCGTCGGCGCCTGGCGATTGCGGCGGGCCGACCTGCGCGTGAGCCGTGGCCTGTGCGCTCGATGTGCCTATCCGGTCGGTGATTCAGACCGGTGTTCAGAATGTGGGTTTGATGTCGTCGCCGGGTGACGACCCCAACTGAGCGGCGCCGGCCCGCGATGACCGAGCCGCTCAGCCGTTCGATCGGGCCGCCCGCAGGAACGCATCGCCGTCCGGCGTCAACGCGACCATGCGCGCGGCGCGATCGACGAATCCCCGATCGTTCGCCTCCTCCCAGACCGGCAGGCGCGGGCAGGAGGTGCGCCAGGCGTCCATCGTCTCGGCGTACGTCCGTGGCCGCGCCGCGATCCAGGCGAGCAGGTCGACGAGCAGGGTGTGATCCACCTCGTTCATGGGGTTGATACGGCGCGCCGGCGGGTGTGGTTCGCCCGCGATCAGCCGAGCACGGGGTAGCGCTCGCCCGCGATGAGGCGCTCGTAGTGTCGGATGAGCGACGGAATCACCGCATCGAGCGTGAAGCGTTCGAGCGTCATGCGTCGCGCGTTCGCGCCGATCTCGGCCCAGCGGGCGCGATCGTCAAGCAGGCGCTCGAGCCCGTCGCGGATCGCCGCGGCGGTCGGCGGGACGACGATGCCGGCATCCAGCGTCGCGACCTCGGGACAGTGACTCGTCGAGGTGATGAGCAGCGGCTTGCCGGCGTGCGCGGCTTCGAGGATCGCCATCGACGCGGTCTCGTGATGGCTCGTGTGCGCGAACACGTCGGCGTCCGCGAGCAGCGCGAGTCGATCGTCGCCGGTCACGAGTCCGGGCAGGATGACGCGATCGCGGGCGGGATGTCGATCGAGCATCCGGTCCAGCGTCGGTCGCATGCCTTCGTCCGGGCCGGCGAGCACGAGGGCGAGGTCGTCGCGATCCCGCGCGATCGCGAGGAAGGCGTCGAGCAGGAGATCCGGGCCCTTGACGTGATGCAGTCGCCCGAGCGACGCGATGAGCACGCGATCGCCGATCGCCGGATGGCGCGCGCGGAATCGCCCGGGCGCGGGCGGCGCGTCGAACATGCCGGGATCGATCCCGTTGGGCAGGATGAAGCCCGGGAACCGGATCCCCCGCGAGGACGACTGACGCGCCTCGGGCTCGTTGAGCACGTGCACCGCGGAGGTCGCCCGGAGTTGACGGGCGCCGACGAGGGCGAGGTAGAACTGCTTCTTGAGGCGCTTCTCGCCGAGCGGCCAGTCCATGAGCATGCCGTGCAGCGTCATGACGCTCGGCACCCCGCGCCGACGCGCCTCGAACGTGAACCGCGCGGAGTACGGCGCCCAGAGCTGGTGGAGATGGACGAGCTCGATGCCGTCCCAGGCGTCGTCGAAGCGATGGAAGAAGTCCCGGTCGAACCGGCCACGAGGTTCACGATGCTCGATGATCCGCACCGATCCCGGCGCAACATCGTCGGGATCGATCCTCGTGCCGAACGCGTCCCAGGTCCAGAGTTCCACCTCGACGCCGGCGCGGGCGAGCGCGCGGACGGTGTTGATGATGACCGTCGGCGGTCCCCCCTTGGCGGGATCGAGTTCGCGAACGATGTGGGCGATACGCATGCGGGCGGCGACCTCGGCGCAAGGAAGCACCGAGGATACCGCGCCGCGTGACGAAGGGTCAGTCGGGCTGCGGATCTCCGAACCGACGAGCCGCGCCGCCGAGCCGATGGGCTTCGAGGAATTCCCGGCGCCGGCGAGCCGCGTCATCGAGGCCGTTGCGTCGTTGCGCGTCCCCGCGTCGGCGCGGCGCCCGATCGGAAGCCCGATCGGAAGCCCGATCGGTCGCCCGATCGGACATGCCGTCCGACATGCCGTCGGTCATGCCGTCGGTCGGGGGTTCGGCGGATCGTGGGTCCATGGCGTCGGGGTCGGCCATGCCCTCTCTGGCGTCGGCCTCGCGTTGTTGCTGGGCGCGTCGTCGTCCGGTCATGCGGTCGCGGACGGCCTGGAGGCGTGATTGCATGTCCTGTCGCTGATCCGCATCGAGCAGGTCCCAGATCGCCGCCTGCATGGTCTGAACGTCCGGCATCTTCGCGCGGAGTTCGCGGAGTTCGCGTGCCTTGTCGGGCGGGAGATCGCGGGGGCGGTTGTCGCCGTCGCGGGCTTCGGCCATGAGTTCGCGCAGTCGCGCGCCGTGCGCCTGCTGGAAGGCGCGCTGCGTCGCCTGGAACGCATCCGCCTGTTCGCGCACGAGCGTCTTCTGCTCGTCGCTGAGGTCGAGTTGTCGCAGGATCTGGAGCCACTGGCGCGGCTGCACGCGTCCGGCGCCGTCGGCGCCGTCGGGCGCGAAGCCGCCTCGGCGCGCGCCGGGCGCGTCGGAGGTCACGGCCGGTCCGGCGAGCAGGCC
>JAGQOI010000401.1 GCA_020427625.1 Phycisphaerales bacterium
ACGAGCACGACGACGAACGTGATGATGCTGCCGATCACGAGCCCGATGGGCCGGGCGCCCACGGCTTCACCGATCGACTGCGCGCCGTCCGATGCCGCGACGCCGGCGAAGAGCACGACGATGGCCGTGCGCGGCGTCATGCCGACGATCGTGCCGACGATGTACTCCGGCCAGCGGGCGCCGCTCGACGACAGGACGAGGTTGGTCAGCGCGAACGGCGAATTCGGCGGCAGGCGCAGCAGGGTGATGATCCACAGCGAGCGCCAGAAGCCACGCCCGATGAGCGCATCGCGTGCGGCGGCGGCGGCGGGATGCTCGGCGATGACGCGTTCGACGCGGTGCTGCGACACGAGGCGTGCGATCACGCCGCCGATGATCGATCCGCCGGCGAACCCGCCGAGGGCCGCGACGACGGCGCCGGGCGCGCCGACCGCGCCGACGAAGACCCATCCGCCGAGGAACGCCTGGGCGTAGGTGGGCAGGACGCCGAAGCCGGACGTGATCGCGAACGCGACGATGTAGATCGTCAGCGCGGTCGCGGTGCCGAGCCCGAGGAGTCCGTTCGACACGTCGCCGATGCGCCAGAGCAGCGCGAATCCGCCGAGCGCCGGCAGCGCGGCCCAGGCGACGCCGAGCGCGCCGGCGGGCCCGAGTCGGCGCACGATACCGGACGTGGGCGGCGCGGGATCGGGCGTCGTCGTCGGAACGGAATCGCTCATGGGCGGCATGATACGGGTCGATCCCGCGTCGTGTCGGCGGGAACCGTCATCGATCGCGAACGAATACACCGGTGCGTGAAGGCGGATTCGGCGGCGTCGCGTCGGGATCCGCTGATACAATCGGTGAGGCTCTCGGTGGCGATCCGCACGAAGAATCCCGTGCGTCAGGCAGGAGTTGTGACATGTCCAAGGCGATCGTCGATGCCGCGGAACTGCGACGTTTCGCGCAGGACCTCAAGCGGTTCAACAACGACCTCCAGCACCAGATGTCGGTCATGCACACGCGCATGATCAATCTGGGCCAGACCTGGCGCGACCAGGAGCACCGCAAGTTCTCGGAGGAGTTCGAGGCGACGATGAAGGTGCTCAAGCGGTTCACCGAGTCCTCGAACCAGCACATTCCGTTCCTGCTCCGCAAGGCGGACCGCATCGACGAGTACCTCCAGCAGCGCTGACGGAACGACGTGATTGATGAGGCAGGGCGCCCGAGTCAAATCCATCGACGGCATGGCCGACTTCAAGGTCCGCCTCATCGAGTTCGCCGAGCTGGGACGCTCCGCGATCAGCGAGGCCGACAGCGAGGTCCTTCGCGTCCAGAACTGGCTTCAGCACGAGCAGCGACTCTACTGGGAGCGGGCCATCCGCAAGCGCAAGGAGAAGGTCGCGTCCGCCCAGGCCGACCTCTTTCGAGCCCAGCTCGCCGCGACCGACGAACGACCCGACTGCACCGACGAGAAACGCGCGCTCCGCAAGGCGCAGGAACGACTCGACGAGGCCGAAGGCAAGCTCCGGTCCGTGAAGAAATGGACCGCCCTCCTCGACCGCGAAGGCATGCTCTACAAGGCACAGGTCCAGTCGCTGTCGACCTTCCTCGACGGCGACATCCCCCGCGCGGCGGTGCGCCTCGAACGCATGATCGAGACGCTCGAGGAATACGTCGCCATGGCACCGCCCACCACCGATCCCGACCTCGCCGGCAGCGGCGCGTCGGGCGCGTCCGGCGCCTCGCGCCGCGGCGGGCCGCCGAAGCCGGTGCCGGACACGTCGATTCACGGCATCCTGAAGTCGGTCGTGGCGCTGCGGGCGTCGATGCCGGACGACGACGTCCGCCAGACGCTCGAAGTCGTTCCGATCGAGACGGACATTCCCGGCGAACTGCGGGTCGCCGAGGATCAGCAGCCGGTGCCCGGCCTGCTCGATGTTCCGCCCTCGTACGCCGGGCTGAGCGATCGCATCGTCGTCGAGGCGGGCGCGCTCGCGAAGTCCCGCATCTGGCTGGCCCGTCGGGCAACGCAGCGCCCCGGCGACTCGGGGTGGTTCATCGGTGACGCGACGCACGCGGACGCCCGGACCAACCTCGCCGCGCATCGGATGTCGGTGTTGTTTCGGAGCCGGCCGGACCTGCGGTCGATCCTGGCGCTCCCGGCCGGGTATCTTGTGGTGCTCGACGGCTCGGACGTCGCGGGCGTCTTCGTGGATCCGGACGTGAACCTCTGGTCGCGATGATCGAGGAAGGAACGTGACGACATGGGGATGCAGACCGGCCGCACGAAGCTGGAGAACTCGATGAAGGAACTCCTGCTCTACTGGGAGCGCACGAACGAGGTCTGGGACGACGCGGCGAGCCAGGACTTCGAGGTCCGTCATCTCCTCCCGCTCGAACCGAAGATCCGCACGGCCGTGTCCGCGATGGAACGGATGGCGGCCCTGCTCCACCAGGCCCGGAACGACTGTCGCGGAACCGATCCCTTCTGATGACCCGCTCACGGATGACCCGGACTCACGCATGACCACGGACCGAATCGATCACGACGCCGCGTTCCCCGACATCGAACGGGCGCTCTACGAAGAGCTCGTGACCCTGTGCGCCGATCGCGCCACCCGCGAGCGCGACATCACGTCGACCTACGACGAGACGCGCCGCCAGGCGACCACCGAGTACGAGACCGCGACGAAACGCCTCGACGACACGTTCGAGCGCGAGATGACGTCGCTCGCGGCACAGTACGAATCGACCCGCGCCGCCCGTACCGCGGCCTACGACGACGCCGTCCGCCGACTCGTCGAGAGCGAGCGCGACGCCACCGAGCGCATCCTCGAGAAGGCCGAGACGAACGAGAAGACGGCGCAGAAGCGGCTCCAGGAAGCGATCTGGCTCACCGAGACGGTGTTCGAGGAGACCGAGGACCAGCCGCGCGACGAACACGAGGCGGCGCAGAAGATCCTCGACGCCAAGGCGCAGGAACTCCTCGCCGTGCGCCAGGACGCGATGACCCTGACGAAGGGCTTTCGCGTGCCCCTCGGACCCGACCCGGGACGATCCGCCGACGATCAGCCGGTGCCGGAGGGCGTCGATCATGATCGCGGGCTGCGTGACGCGGCCCGCACGGCGCAGGACCACCTCGAGCGTCTGCGCTCCATCGGCGTCGTGAAACTGTTCCGCCTGCCGATCCTCCTCGCGCTGATCGTGCTCATTCTCGGCGCCGGCGTCGCGGGGGTCGCATCGCTGCGGGCCTGGCAGTTCACGACGCCGGTGATCGGTCTCGGCGCCGGCCTCGGGGCGGTCGTCCTGCTCGTGGGATACGGCGCGCTGTTCGTCGCGATCCGATCGCGGATGGGATCGATCGCGCGGGCCATCGACGCGTCGCTGCTCACTGCGCACGTCATGCACCGCGGCGCGGTCGGCGCCGCCGCGACGACCCGGGTCCGGCGCGAGCAGGAGATGGTCGCGCGTCGGGACCACGACGTGCGCGAGGCGAACGAGAAGCTCGGGCCCGTCATCGAGCGCATCCAGGCCCGTCGGGACCACTACCTCGGCAAGATCAAGCGGGATCACGCGACCCGCCGCGAGGAAATCGACGGCGCTCACGCCGCCGACACCGAGACCCGCGACCGCGCCTATCACGAGGCGACGGCCGCCCGGAAGGCGAAGTACGAGGCGGCGCGCCGGACGGTGCAGGAGCGGTTCGACGCGACGATGCACGACAACGAGGCCCGTCACGCCGTCGAGTGGACGACGCTCGAAGAGCGCTGGACCACGACGATGAACCGGCTGCACGCGACGATCGAGGCCCTCGATCGACGCAGTGCCGCCCTGTTCCCGCCGTGGGCCGCGCCGTCATGGACGAACTGGGATCCTCCGACGGAACTCGTGCCGATCATCCGCATCGGGCGCTTCGAGATCGACATGGCGTCGATCGAGGGCGGCATTCCGGAGGACGAGCGTCTGGTCGGTCCGTGGCCGACCCGTTTCGAGCTGCCGGCCGTCCTGCGTTTTCCCGACCAGTGGTCGATGCTGCTCCAGACCGACGAGCACGGGCGCGACGAGGCGATCCGGACGCTCCAGCTCACGATGCTGCGCCTGCTCACGACGCTGCCGCCGGGCAAGGTGCGCTTCACGATCATCGATCCCGTCGGGCTCGGCCAGAACTTCGCCGGCTTCATGCATCTCGCCGACCACGAGGAGGCGTTCGTCGCCGACAAGATCTGGACGGAGACGCGCCACATCGAGCAGCGCCTCACCGATCTGACCGAGCACATGGAGAACGTCATCCAGAAGTATCTCCGCAACGACTTCGCGTCGATCGCGGACTACAACGAGCACGCAGGCGAGATCGCCGAGCCCTACCGCTTCCTCGTCATCGCGGACTTTCCCGCCAACTTCTCGGAGGTCGCGGCCAAGCGCCTCGCGAGCATCGTCAACAGCGGCGCGCGATGCGGCGTGCATACGCTCATCCACTTCGACCGCCGCAACCCGATTCCGCCGGGCGTCCAGCTCGCCGACCTCGAGCAGCACGGCGTGAACCTCGTCTACCACGACGGCCGACTGAACTGGATGCAGCCGACGTTCGAGTCGTTGCGCCTGACGATCGATCCGATCCCCGACGAGGCGTTCATGACGGAGACGATGCACATCATCGGTCGGGCGGCCAAGGAGCGCAGTCGCGTCCAGGTGCCGTTCAGCTTCGTCACGCCCTCGACGCCCGAGGAGATGTGGTCGCTCACGACCGATCGCGAACTCCGCGTGCCCCTCGGACGGGCCGGCGCGACGAAACTCCAGTACCTGACGCTCGGACCGGGCACGTCGCAGCACGCGCTGATCGCGGGCAAGACGGGTTCCGGCAAGTCGACGCTGCTGCACGTGCTCATCACGACGCTGTCGATGTGGTACTCGCCGGACGAGGTGGAGTTCTATCTCGTCGACTTCAAGAAGGGCGTCGAGTTCAAGACCTACGCGACGCACCGGCTCCCGCACGCGCGGGTCGTCGGCATCGAGAGCGACCGCGAGTTCGGCCTCAGCGTGCTCCAGCGCCTCGATGACGAACTGAAGCACCGCGGCAACCGGTTCCGCGATCTCGGCGTGCAGGACCTCGCCGGCTATCGACGCATCCCGGACCAGCCGGCCATGCCCCGCGTGCTGCTCATCGTCGACGAGTTCCAGGAACTGTTCGTCGAGGACGACCGGATCGGACAGGATGCGTCGATGCTCCTCGACCGCCTCGTCCGACAGGGTCGCGCGTTCGGCATTCACGTGCTGCTCGGCTCCCAGACGCTCGGCGGCGCGTACTCGCTCGCCCGCAGCACGATGGGCCAGATGACCGTGCGCGTCGCGCTCCAGTGCAGCGAGGCGGATTCGTACCTCATCCTCAACGAGGACAACTCGGCCGCCCGCCTGCTCGCGCGTCCCGGCGAAGCGATCTACAACGACCAGAGCGGCCTCGTCGAGGGCAACAGTCCGTTCCAGATCGTCTGGCTCAGCGAACGCGATCGCGAGGAGGCGCTGCACAGCGTGCAGGCGTACGCCGACACCCATCCCACCGAGGATCGCGGCGCGCAGATCACGTTCGAAGGCAACATCCCCGCGAGGATCGAGGACAACCAGGGACTCGCGCGGCTGCTCGATCGCGACCGCTGGCCGGAACGCGTCGCGGTGGCGCAGGCCTGGCTCGGCGATGCGATCTCGATCAAGGATCCGACCTCCGTCGACTTCCGCCGCCAGGGCGGCAGCAACCTCGTCATCGTCGGTCAGAACGAACTCATGGCGCTGTCGATCATCACGTCGTCGGTGCTCAGTCTCGCGGCTCAGCATGCCGCGGGCGCGCTGGCGGACGACCCGGCCGGCCCGCGCTTCTACCTCTTCGACGGCACGACGGCGGACTCGCCGTTCGTGAACTACCTCGAGCGCTTCGAGACGGTGCTCCCCCACTTCGTGCAGCTCGTCGGGTGGCGTGACGTGCCGAACGCGATGACCGAACTCGCGCGCGAGTACGAGCGGCGACAGTCGGGCGATCTCACCGACGCGCCGCCGGTGTACACGTTCGTGTTCGGACTTCAACGCTTCCGCGATCTGCGCCGATCCGAGGACGACTACGGATTCGCGTCGTCGGACGGTCCGCCGTCGCCCGCGAAGCAGATGGCCGACCTCATCCGCGAGGGGCCGGGGTTCGGCATGCACATGGCGATCTGGGCCGACGCCCTCGGCAGCCTGAACCGCTCGATCGAACGCCAGTCCCTGCGCGAGTTCGAGAATCGGGTGCTGTTCCAGATGAGCTCGACGGACTCGACGAACCTCATCGATCACACGGCCGCGGCCAAGCTCGGCATGAACCGCGCGCTCTTCTACAGCGAAGAGCAGGGCATCGTCGAGAAGTTCCGCCCGTACGCCCTGCCCGACGACGCCTGGTTCGAGTCGGTCCGCGACCGCCTGCACGGCCGCCTCGGCGCCTCCCGGCGCGGCTGAGCGCCCGCGGCACCATCCCGACGCGCGCAGCGCCCTGTGTCGCACGGACTTGCCGTCCGAAAGCAGCCGGACGGCGAACCCCCTCACCCGGCATGGCGAATGATCGATCCGCCGCGAATTCCCGGACTTCGCCTTGACCCTCTACGACCCGTGTAGTAGGTTTGCTACGACCGGTGTAGTAGACGCCGGGGGGGCGACGAGACGGAGGTCGGCATGATGCCGCGGGATGCGGGACCGAATTCGAGGCCGGACGATCGCCGGGACCCGGACCCGGGCGCCGATCGGAGCGCGGACCCGGCTTCGGATCCGGCTTCCGATCCGGCTTCCGACTTGGCTTCGGACTTGGGCTCGGACCTCGGCGACGCCGAACTGGAGGTGCTTCGCATCCTCTGGGACGAAGGTCCGCGGACCGTTCGCGAGGTCATGAACCACCTGCACGAGCGCGGACGCAAGGTCGCCTACACGACGGTGCTCACCTTCCTCACGCGCCTCGAGCAGAAGCAGTTCGTCCGCAGCGACAAATCCGGCGTCGCCTACGTCTACAAGCCCACCGTCACCCGCGAACGCGTGACCCGCTCGCGCCTCCGCGCGATCGCCGACCAGTTGTTCGACGGCACCGTCGGATCGCTCGTGCTGCACCTCATGCGCGAAGAAACCTTCTCGCGACGTGAAATCAACGAGCTCCATCAACTTATAGATCAGTTGGACACGAACCGTCGCACTCCCGGGCGACCGAGCACGTCATGAGCATCGACCAGTTCACCGCCGACATCCTCTGGCCCAGCGCCCTGGTCGTGATCCCGCTCGCGATCCTCGTCGCCGCCATCTGTCACGTGTTCCGCTGCCGCCCGAGCACCCGGCACGCCCTCTGGCTGGCCGTGCTCGTCCTCCTCGTCCTGCCCCCGGTGCTCCCCCGCCTCTCCGTCGATGTCGCCGGACTCCGGGATCGGGTCGCCGCGACGACGCGATCCATGCTCCACGCCCTCCCCGCGCCGGCTCCCGACCCGGCGCCGACCACGCTCGCCGCCGACGACGGCCCGCCATCACGCATCCCCACCATCGACGCCGCGCCGAACCGCGCCGCTCCCGTGACGATCGCCGACGACCCCTCGCCGCCTGAGCCGCGCGTCGTCGCCTCGCCGCGCGTCGTCGCCTCGCCGCGCGTCGTCGCCGTGCAGCCGGCGATCACCCCCGCCGACCCGGTGGCGCCGAGCATCGTCGACCACCCGCCGCGGCGTCCGTCGCGAACCGAATCCCTCATCGCGCCGCCGGCGGCAACTCGCCGCGAATCCGGCACCCAGCCGCGTCGCACTCCGGAGATCGACGCCGCCGCCGCGACGTTGAATCCGCGCCCGACGACGGCGGCGCCGGCCCGCACCGTGCAACGCCCCGTCCCGACCGTCACCTCGTCGGCACCGAGCCGAGCCTTGGCGATCCCCGACGATGCTCGCGTGACGGCGGGCGCTGCACCTGGTGCAGCGACGGCGCGGCAATCCCACGCCGGCGCGAGCATGACGACCGACGCCGAGCCGTCCGCCACGCCATCGCCCGCGGCCGCGCGATCACCTCGGCCGACGCTCGTGTCGCCGGAGGCGCCGATCCGTCGTTCCGCGGTGCTCCCGCCGATGAGCGCTCGCGCCGGCGACCTCGAACCGATCACCGAACGTCCCGCTGTTGCCGCGACGTCGGCGCCGTCCGCCCCCACGACGGCGCCGGGCGCGGCGGCGGCGGACGGCGCGACGGATCGGACCGTCGGGCCGACGTCGACGATCGCGGCGGCGGCGCGTTCCGCGCGATCCGCGTTGGCGGTCTGGCTGTCGCGTCTCGGCGAGGTTCGCGACGCGATCGCCAATGTGCCGCCGATTCCGGCCGCGATCTGGCTGGGCGGCATCATCATGGTGCTCGTCCTGCTGGCCTGGCGTCTCGGTCGCACGCGTCAACTGCTGCGGGACGCGATTGCCGCGCCGGCGGTGACGCGCCGGCTGGTGGAGTCGGTGAGCGCCGAACTCGGCCTGCGCCGGGCGCCGGAGACGCTGCTGGTCGCGGCCGACACCTCACCGATGGTGTTGTGCGGCGGTCGCGTGCGGCTCGTGTTGCCGGCACGACTGTGGACGCAGTTGGACGAGGTCGGTCGTCGGGCGGTCCTCGTGCACGAACTCGCTCATCTTCGTCGGCGCGACCATTGGGTGTCGTGGCTGGCGATGGGCATCGGGGTGCTGTACTGGTGGCATCCGATCGTGTGGTGGATCCGCCATCGCCTGCGTGAAGAGGCGGATCTGAGTTGCGATGCCTGGGTGACGGCTC
>JAGQOI010000402.1 GCA_020427625.1 Phycisphaerales bacterium
CACCTCGAAGGACCGGGCCTCGACGTCGCGGGCGAGATCCACGATGGTCGAGACGGCGCGCACGAGATCCTCGTGCGACGAGGCGTCGATCGAGGAGGTCGCGAGCTCGGCGCGCAGACGGGCCGGATCGACCCCCGACTCGACGTCGAGCGGAATGCGCGCCACCGTCGCCGCACGATCCTCGATCCCCGAGCCGCCCCGCACGTCGAGCAGCAGCAGCGGCGCCTGCGCGGCATCGTCGATCGTGAGCGAGATGAACAGCTCGTGGCGGATGTCGAGACAGCGCTCGACGAGCACTTCCTCGACCGGGAAGTTGCCGAACGTCATCCCCAGCATGTCGGCGGCGGCGGCGCGGGCCTCCGCCGGCGTGTCGGCGAACCGCACGCCGCCCTGGGCCTTGCGACTCGTCGTCCAGGCCTGGACCTTCACGACGACGCGCCCGCCGAGTCGCGTCGCGACGGCCGCGGCCTCGTCGGGGGTCCGGACGGCGGCGCCTTCC
Source organism: Phycisphaerales bacterium (assembly GCA_020427625.1). Taxonomy (GTDB): domain Bacteria; phylum Planctomycetota; class Phycisphaerae; order Phycisphaerales; family SM1A02; genus JAGQOI01. Next base: position 500 of record JAGQOI010000402.1, read on the forward strand.
GGCGTCTCGACGCCGCGGGCTCGGAGCAGGGCCTTGCCCTGGTATTCGTGCAGTCGTGCCACGACGGTTCCTCGACGGTTCGGCGCGATGGCCGCGCGTCACGAAACGCGGAGTGTAGCGCCCGCGGGACGGCCTGACAACGCGGTGATGGGTTGGGCGGTGACGGGTTGGGAGGTGGGCGGACCGGGCGGCACGACGAAGGCGGGCGGCGACCGCTCGAACGTCCACGGCAGGATTCGAACCTGCGACCCCTGCCTTCGGAGGGCAGTGCTCTATCCAGCTGAGCTACGTGGACCGTGAAGACCGGATGGTATCCGGAAAGCCCGCCGTCGACCATCGAACCCGGGTTCTCCCGAACGCGCCAGATTCTCATGTCGCGCGCCAAATCTCGGCCGGCGCGGCGTGTGCACCGGTGGTGATCACTGTCCCGACCGACCGCACCGCGCCCGCCTGCGACCGAATCCGCCGGTCCGGGGAGCGGTTCTGCGCCGGGATCGATGTGTGCCGGCGGGGCTTGAGAGACCGGCCCGGGCGGGGGCCCGCGACCGAGGGTCCGGTCCTTCGGGCGCTTTTGTCATTGACACCGGCGCCTCGCGACAGGTACCTTGAAGCTCACGACCGTATCCCGAACCTGCGTGTTCGGTGCGGCCGGGCCCGAGAGGAGGAGACGGGCCGGGGGATATTGGAACACAGTCCGTCATGCGTGCCGTGCAGCCCGAGGGGATCGACCTGGGCGAAGTGGACTCGACTGGACGCGACATGGACGCGACGGACCCGGGATCGCCCCGCGGAGACGGGCATCCCATTGCCTTCGGAGAGAGGACGAGGTCGCCCTCGTCATGTGTGATACGGAACCAGTGAAGGAGATGAACATGAGATCACGACTGTCGATCGCCGCGTTGATCGCGGCGACCACCCTTGCCATGCCGGCCTTCGGCCAGCAGCAGGGCAATTTCCCCGTCGGGGAGCGCGTCCCGTTCGAGTTGGACACGGGCTTCATCGCGAACGCCGGTCCGACCGCGAAGGTCCTGTACCAGGACACGGTGACGGTGAACGGCGGCGCCTTCGTGCGCCTGTACTTCGAACCGGTCCGGCTCGAGCCGGGCAGCTTCATCCGCATCACGTCGCTGCTGGACGGTGAAGTCCAGGAACTCGACGCCGCGGGCCTCGCCGCGTGGAACTATTCCTCGGCGTACTTCAACGGCGACACGGTGACCGTCGAGCTCATCGGCGGCCCGAACACGCAGAACAACCGGCTCACGATCCTCGATCTCGATTCCCAGTTCGGGAACCCGATTCCGACGGGTTCGTGCGGCATCTGCGGCCCGGACAACCGGACGTTGTCGGGCGAGCTCTGGTCGGCCCGTCTGTTCCCGGCCGGCTGCAGCGCGAGCGTGTACAACGCCGACTCCTGCATGGTCAGCGCCGGTCACTGCATCGAGTCGAGCAACGTCGTGCAGTTCAACGTGCCGCTGTCGAACCCCGACTGCAGCACGAACAATCCGCCGGTCGCGGACCAGTTCCCGATCATCGCGGTGCAGTTCCAGAACGGCGGCGTCGGCGCCGACTGGGCGGCCATGAAGGCCGGCACGAACAACCAGGGCCAGACGCCCTTCCAGCGCTACGGCCAGTCGCGCCCGCTCGCCGGCGGACCGCCGTCGGTCGGCAACGCGACGGAGATCTGGGGCTACGGCGTCGACTCGCAGTGCGAGCGCAGCCAGGTCCAGCAGTACTCCCCGCCCGGCCAGGTCACGAGCGTGCAGCCGAACTTCTTCCTGCACAACTCCGATGCCACCTTCGGCAACTCCGGCTCCGGCATCCTCGTCAGCAACGTGATCTACGGCATCAACACGCACTGTCCCTGTGACAACGTCGCGACCCGCATCGACCTGCCCGCCTTCGTCGCCGCCCGCGCGGCGGTCTGCCAGGCCGGCGGCGATCCCTGCGGTCCCGGCTCGGGCCCGTGCGATCAGCCCAACGGCACCCCCGGCTGCGACGATGTCGCCTGCTGTCAGCTCATCTGCGGCCAGGATCCGTTCTGCTGCGACACCGAGTGGGACCAGATCTGCGCCAACGCCGCCATCGAGCAGTGCGTCGAGCCCAGCGTCTGCGGACCCGGCGCCGGCCCGTGCGACATCCCGAACGGAAGCCCCGGCTGCGACGACGTCGCCTGCTGCGAAGCCGTCTGTGCCGTCGATCCGTTCTGCTGCGACACCGAGTGGGACCAGATCTGCGCCAACGAGGCCGCCGAAATCTGCGCCGTGCAGGGTCCCTGCGGACCCGGCGCCGGCCCGTTCGACGTTCCGAACGGCAGCCCCGGCTGCGATGACGTCGAATGCTGCGAGACCGTCTGCGCCGTCGATCCGTTCTGCTGCGAGACCGAGTGGGACCAGATCTGCGCCAACGAAGCCATCGACCTCTGCGGCGGTCCGCCCACCACCTGCTGTGACGGCTCGGAACTCGCCGAAGGCGAAGCCTGCGGCGCCGACACCAACGGCGGCTGCAACAGCACGCCCGTTGCGTTCGTCGAAGCCGCCTGCGGCGACACGTACTGCGGCACGGCCTGGGCCGATGCCGGCACCCGCGATACCGACTGGTACCGCGTCACCCTCACCAACGGCGGCACCCTGAGCGGCACGCTCCAGTCCGAGTTCGACGGCGTCGTCTTCATCGTCGACGGCATCGCCGCCTGCGCCCCGGTCGTCATCGGTGAGACCGGCGCCTCCGTCAACTGCACGCCCGGCACCGCCTCGGCGGTCGTCGGTCCCGGCCAGTACGTCGTGTTCGTCGCGACCAACGCGTTCGAGGGATACCCCTGCGACAGCGGCAACAACGACTACCGACTCGCCATCTCGTGCGACAAGGACCCGGGCGACGCCTGCAACCCGAACGCCGGCCCGTGCGACGTTCCGAACGGCACCCCCGGCTGTGACGACATCGCCTGCTGCGAACTCATCTGCAGCCAGGATCCGTTCTGCTGCGACACCGAGTGGGACCAGATCTGCGCCAACGCCGCCCTCGAGCAGTGCGTCGAGCCCACCGTCTGCGGACCCGGCGCCGGCCCGTGCGACGTCCCGAACGGCACCCCCGGCTGCGATGACGTCGACTGCTGCGAACTCATCTGCTTCGCCGACCCGTTCTGCTGCGAGACCGAGTGGGACCAGATCTGCGCCGATGCCGCCATCGCGCAGTGCGGCGGCCCGGTGGGACCGATCAACGATGACTGCGCCGATCGCATCGCGATCTTCGACGGCGGCACGCCGTACAGCACCATCGATGCCACCACCGACGGCAACGTGCACGCGGCCTGCCAGTTCGACGGTCAGACGTACCACGACGTGTGGTACAACTACACCGCGACCTGCAACGGCCCGCTGACCATCAGCACCTGCAACGCCGCGGACTATGACACCGACCTCGCGGTGTACGCGACGTGCGATGCGGCCGACTGCCCGCCGGGCGACGCCGACCTCATCGCCTGCAACGACGACTTCAGCGGCTGCTCGGGCTTCACCTCCGAGGTGACCATCGACGCCGTCTGCGGTGCGTGCTACAAGATCCGCGTCGGCGGCTGGAACGACGGCGACCAGGGCACCGGTACCCTGACCATCACCTGCAACGGTGATTGCGGACCCAAGTGCCCGTGCGTCTGGGACCTCGACGGCGACTGCGACGTCGATCCGTCCGACCTCGCGAACCTGCTCGCGAGCTGGGGCGCCCCGTACGGCCCGGCCGACCTCGCCGCCCTCCTCGCCGAGTGGGGCTGCAGCGGCTGATCCGTTCGACCCCCTGATCATCTGATCACTCGACGCCCGCCCCCCGACGGGGGCGGGCGTTCTCTTTTGCCGTCACCCCCCCGCACCATCGCATTGACGATCGCCCCGAATCACACCACAATACGCCCCCACTGGAGAGGTGGCGGAGCGGTTGAACGCGCCGGTCTCGAAAACCGGTATGGCCTTCGGGTCATCGAGGGTTCGAATCCCTCCCTCTCCGTTTCCCG
>JAGQOI010000403.1 GCA_020427625.1 Phycisphaerales bacterium
GCCGCGGTCGCCGAGGGCATCGTCCCCGGCGGCGGCGTGAGCTTCGTCCGCGCGATCCCGGCCCTCGCGGCGATCCGCAAGGCGCTCCGCGGCGACGAGAAGTTCGGCGCCGACGTCATCGCCGAGGCTCTGCCCATCCCGCTCAAGACCATCGCCTCGAACGCCGGCGCCAAGGGCTCCGTCGTCGTCGCCAAGGTCTCCGAGATGAAGGGCGCCAACGGCTTCAACGCTCTCACGCTCGAGTACGGCGACCTGCTCAAGGCCGGCGTCATCACGCCCGCCAAGGTCGACCGCACCGCGCTCCAGAACGCCTCCTCCGTCGCCTGCCTCCTGCTCACCACCGACTGCATCGTCACCGAGGCGCCGAAGGACGACGCCGACGGCGGCGACGACCACCATCACGGCGGCGGCGACATGGGCATGGGCGGCATGGGCGGCATGGGCGGCATGGGTGGCATGGGCGGCATGGGCGGCATGGGCTTCTGAGCCCGGCGTCGAGTCCGCTGCATCGGCACGATGAACCGTCCCGGGACGCGCCCGGGCGGCATGAACGAACGACCACGAACGATTACGAACGAATCAGTTTCGGAGAAGACCCAACATGGCCGTCAAGCCTCTTGAAGACCGCGTCCTGATCAAGCCGCTCGATCCGGAGACGAAGACCGCGTCCGGCATCTTCCTTCCGGAATCGGCGAAGGAGAAGCCCATGCAGGGCAAGATCGTCGCCGTCGGTCCCGGTCGCCTGCTGGACAGCGGCGAGCGGGTGAAGCCCACGGTGAAGAAGGGCGACACCGTCGTGTACGGCAAGTACGCCGGCACCGAGATCGAGATCAAGAACAACCCGCACCTCATCATGCGCGAGAGCGAACTGCTCGGCGTCATCGAGGGCTGAGGAACGAGTCGTCGGCGACCATCGGTCCCGCGTCGGCCGCGGCCGACCTGATCGATGCTCGTCCGGGCTCGTCTGATTCCGCACCTGAGAACCGACCACGATTCTCCGAGATCCACCATGTCCACCAAGCAGATGAAATTCGATGCCGCCGCGCAGCAGGAGTTCCGGCGCGGCGTGGAGCAGATCGCCCGCGCGGTCGCCGTCACGATGGGACCCGCCGGTCGTCACGTCGTCGTGCAGAAGTCCTACGGCGGTCCGACCGTCACGAAGGACGGCGTGAACGTCGCGAAGGAGATCGAGCTCCCGCAGCCCTTCGAGAACATGGGCGCGAAGATGGTCAACCAGGTCGCGAAGAAGGTCGGCGAGGTCGCCGGTGACGGCACCACGACCGCGACCGTGCTCGCGCACGCCATCTTCTCGACCGGTCTGAAGCACGTCACGTCGGGCGCGAACGCGGTCGCCGTGCAGCGGGGCGTCAACGATGCCGCGCGGATCGCCGGCGAGGCGATCCAGGCGATGGCGAAGTCCTGCAAGGGCAAGGACGACTACCGCAAGGTCGCGACCGTCTCCGCGAACCACGACGTCGAGATCGGCAAGCTCATCGCCGAGGCGATCGCGAAGGTCGGCGCCGACGGCGTCGTCGAGGTCGAGGAAGGCAAGTCCGCCGAGACGACGCTCGACTACGTCGAGGGCATGGGCTTCGACAAGGGCTTCCTGAGCCCGTACTTCATCACCGATCCGAAGGCCGCCGAGTGCGTGCTGGAGGACTGCGCGATCCTCATCCACGAGAAGAAGATCTCGAACCTCGCGGACCTGCTTCCGCTGCTCAACAAGATCGCGACCTCCGGCAAGCCGCTGCTCGTGATCGCGGAAGAGGTCGAGAACGAGGCGCTCGCGGCGCTGGTCGTGAACCGTCTCCGCGGCGTGCTCCAGATCTGCGCCGTGAAGGCGCCGGGCTTCGGCGATCGGCGCAAGGCGATGCTCGGCGACATCGCCGTGCTCACCGGCGGCACCTTCTTCTCGGAGGACCTCGGTCGCAACCTCGAGGACATCGACCTCAAGGAACTCGGCCGCGCCAAGAAGATCGTCGTCACCAAGGATGCGACCACCATCATCCAGGGCGCCGGCAAGAAGGCGGAGATCACCACCCGCGCGAACCAGATCCAGGCCCAGTACGACAAGTCCACGAGCGACTACGACCGCGAGAAGCTCCAGGAACGACTCGCCAAGCTCACCGGCGGCGTCGCCGTGCTCAACGTCGGCGGCGCGACCGAGGTCGCCATGAAGGAACGACGCGATCGCGTCGACGACGCCCTGCACGCGACCCGCGCGGCCGCGAAGGAGGGCTTCGTGCCCGGCGGCGGCGTCGCGTTCCTGCGGGCCATCGAGACCGTCGAGAACGCCCGCAAGAAGGCCAGGGGCGACGAGAAGATCGGCTTCGGCATCGTCGCCGAGGCGCTCACGCTCCCCGCGAAGCAGATCGCCGAGAACGCCGGCTTCGACGGCGACGTCGTCGTCGAGAAGATCCTCGCCGGCAAGGACGGCTTCGGCTTCAATGCCGCGACCGGCGACTACGAGGACCTCGTGAAGGCCGGCATAATCGATCCCGCGATGGTCGCCCGCACCGCGCTGCTCCACGCATCGTCCGTCGCCGGGCTCATGCTCACGACCGACGTCGTCGTCACCGAGCTCAAGGGCGATGCGAAACCCGTCGAGGACGCGATCAGCTGATCGCCCTCGTCAACCCGTGAATCCGGCGCGGGATCGGGCGACCACCCGATCCCGCGACTGTCTCCAGGCCCGGCCCCCCGGAACGTCTCGCCATGGCGACCACCCGCGACTACTACGAGATCCTCAGCGTCGAACGCACCGCGTCCGGCGACGAGATCAAGCGCTCGTACCGGCGCCTCGCGATGAAGTACCACCCCGACCGCAATCCCGACGACGCCGTCGCCGAGACGCGGTTCAAGGAGTGCGCCGAAGCCTACGAGGTGCTGTCCGACCCCGACAAGCGCTCCGTCTACGACAAGTACGGACACGCCGGACTCCGATCGACCCCCGGACACGACTTCAACTCGATGCACGTCGAGGACATCTTCTCGATGTTCAACGACATCTTCGGGGGCGGCGGCGGCGGCGGCGGCGCGCGGCGAGGCGGGCGCGGCGGCGTGCCCCGCGGGTACGACCTCGAGACCGAGGTCGAGATCACCCTCGAGGAAGTCCTCGACGGCGCCGAACGCGAGGTCGACTTCAAACGACTCGACGTCTGTCAGACCTGCACCGGCACCGGCGCCAAGCCGGGCACGAAGGCGCAGTCCTGCCAGACCTGCGGCGGACAGGGCAAGGTCGCCCAGGCCGGCTTCGGCGGCATGTTCCGCATGGTCACGACCTGTCCCGATTGTCGCGGGTCCGGAACGATCATCGTCGACAAGTGCGCCGACTGTCGCGGCTCCGGCCGCGTGTCCGTCCGTCGACGCCTCACGGTGCGCATCCCGCCCGGCGTTCGTTCCGGACAGGCCGTGCGCCTCACCGGCGAAGGCGAGCCGCCTCGCCCGGAACAGAGTCCTACCGGACAGGGCATCCGCGGCGACCTGCACGTCGTGGTGCGGGTGAAGGCGCACAAGCGGTTCGAGCGGGACGGGGATCATCTGCTCATCGCGCTGCCGATCGCGTTCGCCCAGGCCGCGCTCGGCGACGAGATCGAGATCGACGGCATCGACGGTCCGGTGTCGGTGACGATTCCGGCGGGCACGCAGCACGGCGCGTTGTTCCGGGTGAAGGAAGCGGGTCTGCCGAACCTCCAGAGTTCGCGTCGCGGCGATCTGGTCGCGATCGTGCAGCTCGTCGTGCCTCGCAAGCTCACGGAAGCGCAGAAGAAGTTGCTGTCGGCCTACGCGGAGACGGAGGAGCTCATCGTGACGCCGTCCGCGCAGCACCCGTCGCTGTGGGAGAAGATCAAGGACGCGGTGACCGGCGGCTGACGCCGGACCGCCTCGGAACGAAGCCATGACTCCGAAGGATGAATCCATCGATACGACGCCGGCGAGCGACGCGTCCGACGAGCGCGACGCCGTCGATGCCGCCCGCGTCCAGGCGCTCGCCGAGACGCTGGCCGCGAAGTACGACGCCGACCTCACCCTCGATGCCGCGGCGATCATCGACCGCCTCGAGGTCGAGCGCGACCAGGCGATCGCGGGGCGCCAGCGGGCGTTGGCGGACTACGCGAACTTCCAGCGTCGTTCCCGCGAGAACGAAGCCCGGGCGTTGACGCTGGGCGCGACGGGCGTCGTGCGCTCGGTGCTCGACGTCGCCGACCACTTCGAACTCATCCTCAACCAGGCCGGGTCGGCGATGACGGTCGAGCAGCTCCTCGACGGCGTGCGCCTCGTGCACGCCGAACTCATGAAGGCGCTCGAGGGACACGAGGTCGTCCGGGTCGAGCCCGCGCCCGGCGACGTGTTCGATCCGAACCGGCACGAGGCCATGCTGCGCCAGTCCGCCGAAGGCATCGAGCCGAACCACGTCGTCATGCTGCTCCAGCCCGGCTGGGCGATGGGCGACGTCGTGCTCCGCCCGGCGAAGGTCTCCGTGTCGCCCGGCGAGGAGGAGTGATCCGGTGCCGACCTACGACTACGTCTGCGAGAAGTGCGGGCACGAGTTCGAACTCTTCCAGTCCATGACCGCGCCCGTCAAGCGCAAGTGCCCGTCCTGCGGCAAACTCGCGCTCAAACGTCTCATCGGCATCGGCGCCGCCGTCCTCTTCAAGGGTGGCGGCTTCTACGAGACCGACTACCGCAGCGACTCCTACGCCAAGGGCGCCGAGGCGGAGAAGAAAGCCGCCGAAGCGAAGTCCGACACGACGTCCGACGCCAAGTCCGGCGACGCCAAGTCCGGTGACACGAAGTCCGGTGACGCCAAGGCGCCGACGAGCGATGCGCCCGCGAAGACCGGCGACGCGAAGACCTCGGAGCCGAAGACGTCCGACGCGAAGAAGACCGACGCCGGGAAGACGGCGCCGAAGAAGTCGTCCTCGAAGAAGCCGCGCTCCGGCTGATGCGCTGCCGCGGTTCGACCGTCTCAGAACCCGATGTGATGCACGTCGCCCGACCGGACGTCCAGCCGGACGGCGCCGTCGTCGTCGCGGTCGACGGGCGCGCCGTCGAGGCTGCGGATCGGCGCCGTCGACGGTCCGCGCACGAGCAGCGCGCCGTCCGCCGTCGCCCGCAGCGTCGCCTCGGTCGGACGCCCGTCGCGCCACGCGAGGTCGACGATCGCGCCGCCTCGGGCGCGGAGACCGGTCACGCGTCCCTCCGCCCACGCGCCGGGCAGCGCGGGCAGGAGGTGGATCGTGCCGTCGTGCGACTGGAGCAGCATCTCGGCGATGCCCGCGCAGGCGCCGAAGTTGCCGTCGATCTGGAACGGCGGGTGACTGTCGAACAGGTTCGGCAGGGCCGAGTCGGCCAGCAGGTGCGCGAGGTGGTCGTGCGCCTCGTCGCCTCGCTCGAGACGAGCCGCGAAGTTCACGAGCCAGGCGCGGCTCCACCCGGTGTGTCCCCCGCCGTGCGCCAGTCGGAAGTCGAGCGAGCGCTCGATCGCCGCGATCATCTCCGGCGTGTCGCGACGCGTGAACTGGCGCCCGGGATGGAGTCCGTAGAGATGCGACATGTGCCGATGGCCGGGCTCGGCCTCCGCGAACGGCAGCGGCCACTCCATGAGTCGTCCGTCGGCGCCGATGCCGGGCATGGCGAGTCGGGCCCGCGCCTCGCGCACGCGTTCGACGATCTCGTCGTCGGCGAGGCCGAGCGCGGTCGCCGCCTCGATCGTGTTCGTGAAGAGGTCCCAGATGATCTCCTGGTCCATGGACGGTCCCATGGTGAGGCACGCGCGGGTGCCGTCGGGCGCGATGAACGTGTTCTCGGGCGAGTTCGACGGGCCGCTCACGAGCGCGCCGGTCTCGGGGTGCGGGACGAGCCAGTCGAGGAAGAACACGCACGCCTCGCGGAGCACGGGGAACCCGCGTTCGCGGAGGCCGTCGAGATCCCGGGTGAATTCGTAGTGTTCCCAGAGATGTCGCGCGCACCACGCGCCGCCGCCGATCCACTGGCCCCAGACCGGTTCGCCGATCGGCGCCGTGAACCACCACGCGTCGGTGGTGTGGTGCGCGACCCATCCGTCGCAGCCGTACGTCGTCCGCGCCGTCGCGCGCCCCGAGTCGCGGATGCGATCGATGAGGTCGAACATCGGCTCGTGACATTCCGACAGGTTCGTCACCTCGGCCGGCCAGTAGTTCATCTGGACGTTGATGTTGAGGTGGTAGTCGCTGTTCCACGGTGCCGCGAGGTGCTCGTTCCACAGACCCTGGAGGTTCGCGGGCATGCAGTGCGGACGCGAACTGCCCATGAGCAGGTAGCGTCCGAACTGGAAGTACGTCGCGCCCAGGTCCGGGTCGGCGGCACCGGACGCGACGGCGTCGAGACGCACGTCCGTCGGCGCGTCGACCGCCGGGCCGAGGTCGAGGGAGACCCGGTCGAACAGCGCGCGATGATCGGCGACGTGGGTCGCCCGCAGCACGTCGGCCCGGACCGGCGTCGCGTCGAATCGCGCGAGCATCGCGGCCGTGTCGCGCTCGGGATCCGCGCCGTCGCGGTAGTCCGTGCCGGCGACGAGAAGGATCGTCGCCGCCGTCGCGTGCTCCACCCGCAGCGCGCTCGCGTCGGCCGAGACGAACCCGCCCTCGGGAATCACACGCACCCGCGCGACGAAATGCACGCCGGGATGCGCGCCGTCCTGCGTCGCGCGGCCGCGCATCACGAGCCGGTCCGGCGCCTCCGCCGTCGTCGCGGCATCGGCGGCGCGATCGAGCGCGAGGTCGAACGCCAGTCCGTGCGGCGTCGATGACTCGATGCGGATGACGATCGCGTCGTCCGGCGCGCTGGCGAACACGTCGCGGGTGATCGTCGTCTCGCCGCGCCGGTACGTCGTGCGGGCGATGCCCGTCGCAAGATCGAGTTCGCGCCGGTAGTCGCTCACCGGCGTCGGGGACCGGTCGAAGTCGAGGCGGAGATCGCCGAGCGTCTGGTAGCTGCGGATGAGGCGCTCGGCGAGGACCTCGCGCTTCATGAGACGTTCGGCCGCGGCAAACCGTCCCGCGAACACGTGCGCCCGCGCCTCCGCGAGCGTCGCCGCGCCGGCGGGACGATCGCGATCGAACGCGTGTCCGGCCCACAGCGTGTCCTCGTTGAGTTGGATTCGTTCCGAGTCGACGGCGCCGAACACCATCGCGCCGAGGCGACCGTTGCCGACCGGCAGCGCCTCGGTCCACGTCGTCGCGGGTCGCCGGTACCACAGGCGCGGGTCGGGCGTCGCGGCCGCGCCGCGGCGCGGCGACGCGGGCGCGACCTGCATCGGTCCCGGCCAGTCGTCGGTGCGGAACGACGACGCGGGCAGTCCGGCGCCGTTGAAGAGGTTCGGCTCATCGGCGGCGCCCCAGCCGTACCGGGCCGCGACGGGCTTCGGCACCTCGGGCGACGAGACGACGATGGTGTCGCCCTCGATGGTCGCGGTCGCCGGGTGGAACACGCGATCGTCGCCGGCGACGAGCATGTGGGTGAGCGGCCCGTCGCGGGCGACGAGTCCGCCGTCGGCGTGATCGAGGCGGAGTCGGATGCGGTCGCCCTCGACGGTCATGTCGCGGTAGAGCGGACCCGAGCAGACGAGGTCGGCGTGTCCGTAGGTTCCGGCAAGGGCCCAGAGCGCGAGTCGGTGCCCGACGTCGTGCTTGTTGCGCGGGTGGATGTCGCGCGGGTTGCCGATGTCCATGGTGACGGCCATGCCGGTGTTCGGCACGCGGAGCGCGAGCCTCTGCGCCTCGCGGAGTTCGGCCGCCTCGCCGGTGTCGCCGCCGTAGCGGAACGGCGCGATCTGGACGAACAGGAACGGGAAGTCGCCCTGGTTCCAGTGTTCGCGCCAGTCGCGGATCATGTCGGGAAAGAGCGTGCGGTACTGAGCCGCGCGCGGACGGTTCGATTCGCCCTGGTACCAGATCGCGCCGCGCATCCCGAACGGCACGATCGGCGCGATCATCCCGTTGAACAGCGCGGTCGGCATGTTCTGGTGGAACTCGTCGCGGGCCGGCCACGCGGGCAGACGCGAACGCGCGACGCCGATGCGGAAGCGCCACGGTCCGGCGAGCGACCGCGCGGCATCCGGTTCGTCGACCGGCGCGATCGTCATCTGCTCCGGGCGTCCGTGCAGGCCGCCCGCGCCGCCCGTGTCGAGCACGCGAACCGCGATGGTCAGGCGACCGCCCCGCACGAGCGCGCCGGGCACGCGGTACGTCCGCGGCGTCTGCCACTGGTTCACGTCCATGAACCCGCCGACGACGGTGCCGTTCACGTACGTCGTGTCCATGTCGTCGATCGGACCGAGCGACAGCACGAGATCGCGCCCGTTCCACGCGCCGGGAACGTCGACGACCCTGCGGTACCACGCCGTGCCGTCGAACGACGCGAGGTCGCCCGCGTCCCACACGCCGGGCAGGTCCGCGGCCTCCCAGGCGCTGTCGTCGTGGTCGGGCATCATCCACTGGCCGGACGCGCTGCCGGGATCCGTGTCGTCGAGCGTCGCCCACCAGCGATCGCGTCGCGCGTCGTACGCGGCCGCGCCGTTGGCGGGATCGTTCCGCATGCGCACGATGGCGTCGAGCGCGTCGTTGAAGTCGCCGCGGGCGCGGAGCGTGCCTTCGCTCGTCCACGCCTCCGCGACCGTGCCGCCCCAGTTCGTGCTGACGAGACCGATCGGCACGTCGAGCGCGTCGTCGAGTTCGCGTCCGAAGTGGTACGCGACGGCGCTGAAGGACCGGACGCGTTCGGGCGTGCAGAGGTCCCAGCGTCCGGCGCAGTCGTCCTGCGGCGTCGTCGCGACGGTGTTGCGGACGTCGAAGAGGCGCACGGTCGGTCGGTCCGCGTCGGCGAGACGCGCCGCGAACGCGGCGTCGCTCTCGGCGTCGGTGCGCGTCGCCTGCATCGGCCACTCCATGTTCGACTGGCCGGAGCAGATCCACACCTCGCCGACGAGCACGTCGCCGAGGGTGATGACGTCGGTCCCGCTGCGGACGGTGACGGTGTGCGGCCCGCCGGCGGCGCCGGTGGGGAGGTGGACGGTCCAGGCGCCGTCGGCGTCCGCCGTCGTGTCGATCGCCCGGTCGAGCCAGGATGCGCGGACGTTCACCTCGGCGCCCGGTTCCGCCCATCCCCACACGGGCGCGTTCATGGCGCGCTGGAGGACCATGTGGTCCCCGAAGATCGCGGGCAGTCGCAGGTCGGCGGCGGCGTGCGTCGTAGTCATGAGGAGGACGAGCAGCGACAGGCCGGACCATCGTCGGCCGGGACGGGACGGGGATCGACGCATGGGTGGTTCTCCTTGCGGCGATCATCCTACCGTACGCTTGCCCTTCGGCGCGGCGCGGGTACGGTGCGCGGCATGACGCAGACGACCCGCCGTCGCCTTCTCCTCGTCCTGGCCGCGCTGTGCCTGCTCGGTGTCGTCGCCTGGCGGTGGGTCGTCGCGCCCAGGCTCGACGAGATCCGCATCGCGCTCGGGTATGCCTCGGTCATCGCCGCGAGCCAGGCCTTCATCACGGGCGATGATCTCGCAACGATCCGTGCCGAGCGTCTGCCTCCGGCGGCGGACTTCGTGACGATCGAACTCGACGCCTCCGAGGGTACGGCGACCGCCCGCGCCTTCGGGGTGTTCTCGCGCACGGCCCGCGTCCGTGCGGGACTCGGTGCGACGCGGGTCGCGGACGAGCGCGTCGCGCTGCCGGATGAGCTGCCCGATCTCGTGCCGACGCCGCCCGCCGATCGACCCTGGCCGGAGGGATCGTCGCCGGACCTGGCGCCGCTCGCGCCCGGCGTCGACGCGGCCGCGCTGGCGCGGGCGATCGATGCCGCGTTCGTCGATCCCGACACCGGCGCGTCGTTGCGGACGCATGCCGTGCTCGTGGTGCACGACGGGCGTCTCGTCGCCGAGCGGTATCGCGACGGGTACGACCGCTTCACGCCGCTGCTGGGTTGGTCGATGACGAAGAGCATCACCGCGACGCTCGTCGGGCGTCTCGTGCAGATGGGTCGTCTCGACGTGTCCGCACCGGCGCCGGTGCCGGCCTGGTCCGCGCCGGATGATCCGCGTCGGGCGATCACGCTGGATGATCTGCTGCGCATGCAGAGCGGGCTGCATTTCTTCACGAACTACACGCGTCCCGACAGCGACAGTCTGCGCATGCTGTTCATGAGCGCGGATGCCGGTGCGTACGCCGCGGAGCAGACGCTCGAGGTCGCGCCCGGCGTGCGGTGGTCGTATTCGGACGGGACGAGCAACATCGTCGCGGGCATCGTGTGCCGCGCGTCGGGCTCGACGCTGCGGGAGCGGTGTCTCGCGCCGCAGCGGTTGTTGTTCGGGCCGCTGGGGATGGACACGGCGGTGATCGGCGTCGACGGGTCGGGGACGTTCGTCGGCAGTTCGCTGATGTATGCATCGGCGCGGGACTGGGCGCGGGTGGGTCAGTTGTATCTGGACGACGGCATCTGGAACGACGAGCGTCTGTTGCCGGAGGGATGGGTCGCGTACGTGACGGCGCCGACGGCGGGCGTGCCGCGCGGGCGCTACGGCGCGCACTTCTGGCGGTTTGATGCGACGCTCGACCCGGATCTCGCGCCCGAGCTCGCGGGCGTGTACCACATGTCGGGATACGACGGCCAGGAGGTCTTCATCGTGCCGTCGCGTCGGCTGGTCGTCGTGCGTCTGGGGCTCGAATCACCGGACGCGCCGTTCGACGCGCGCGCCTTCGCCGCCTCGGTGATCTCCGGGTTCCCGACCGCGGGCGTCCGCAGGGATTGATCTTGCCCGTTTTTCCGGCGCGAGACATTGCAATCGCGGCGACGGCGCGGTGTAGTGGGGGTCGGGATCGTGGTCGGTTGAGGACCGATCATGGTTCGCCGCGGCGGAGGGGGTCTTCGCCGACCAGGCACATCCAGAGGAGAGAGCAATGCGAAGAGGACTCAAGTCGTCCACGATGTGGACATTCATCGGCGCGGTCTGTACCGCGGCCGCGACGGCCGTCGCCGGTCCGTGCGGACCCGGCAACGGCCC
>JAGQOI010000404.1 GCA_020427625.1 Phycisphaerales bacterium
CGCGGTCGTGGTCCGATCCGAGATACGCGGCCGCGACGTCGGCGTGACAGCCGATGCACGCCTCGCGCCCGACGAAGGTCGCCGCGCCGTCGGGCGCCGGCGCGGCATCACCGGGCGTCGTCGTCTCGTGGCAGCCGGCGACCGCCGTGACGATGACGACCAGGCTCGCGATCGCTCGATGCGAGGCGCTCATGGGGTTGCGGACGCCCGTCGCCAGATCGCATCGAGGGTCGACGCGGCGCCGCCGGTGAACCGCAGATCCACGTGCGGCGACAGGATCGTCGGCGCCGGGTTGATCTCGATGGTCGTGCGACCGGCCTCCGTCGCCTGAAGGACGGGCTCGATGATGTACGCGAACGCGCTGGACGTGCCGACGGAGAAGACGAGGTCGAAGCCGCGGTCGAGTTCGCGCAGCAGCACCTCCATCGCCGGCTCCGGCAGCAGTTCGTTGAACAGCACGACGTCCGGGCGCACGATCGCATCGCAGTCCGGACAGCGGGGCGGAATCGTCTCCGGCACCGGGTCCGGCACCGAGGCCCGCCACGGGCACGCCGTGCACCGGCGCGCGTGCAGCGTGCCGTGGATCTCGATGAGTTGCTTCGATCCCGCGGCCCGGTGCAGGCCGTCGACGTTCTGCGTCAGCGTCCACGTCCGCTCGATCTGCCGCTCGACCTCGGCGATGACCTCGTGTCCGCGATTGAACGTCGCGCCCCGGCAGGCCCGGGCGATCTCGGCGAGGTACGTCCACGTGAGTTCCGGCCGGCTCGCCATCATCGCGCCGGACAGCAGCGTCTCGATCGGGAGGTCCTCCTCGGGATCGCTCGCCTCGTACAGTCCGCCGATGCCGCGATAGGTCGGCAGACCGGAGTCGGCCGAGAGGCCCGCGCCGGTGATGAACAGGACGCTGCGCGCGTCGCGCAGCGCGGCCGCCGCGCGCTCGAGATCCGCGGACGACGCGCCGACCATCGTCATCCCGACGCCGGTGCGGCGCCGGCCTGTTCGAGGAAGTGACGGATCTGCATGATCTCGTCCCTGGCGTCGATCGTCTTCCCGTGCGGAATGTGGAACGTGTGCTCGACGCCGTTGAGGCGCACCTTCTCGCGCCCGCCGTGCACGACCTCGGTCTGCGCCCCGAGCGACTCGAACAGCCCGACGACGTCGCGCCACTTCACGTTCATCGACATCGGATGCGCGAACAGGTGCGCCAGCGTCTGCGCGTGATGACTCATCTCGAACCTCCGTTCCGACATCCCTTCACGCCGACAATCATATCCGACAGACGACGGATCGGTCCGGAACGGCTCCGCGGATTCGACCGGCGCCGACGCGCCCTCATGCCGGCGCCGCATCGACGCCCGTCCGCTCGCTCGGCGGGCTGAAGACGTCGAGCACGACGCTCGTCTCGATCGCCTCGGCGCCGTGCCGAACCCCCGGCGGCAGGTGCAGCACGCCGCCGGCCCGCACGTCGACGACCCGTTCGCCCTCGCCCACCGTGAACCGGACGTGCCCGCTCAGCACCGCCGCGAACTGTTCGTTCTCGTGCGCATGCGGCGGCACCCGGAAGCCCGCGTGCAACGTGACATGCGACAACATGACGTGACACCCGATGAGACGACGCCGATCCAGCAGCGCCATCGGATGGTCCGTCGGCAAGTCGTCCCAACGATACGCGACCGCATCCGTCATTGGTGTTCTCCATCCCTGATCACGCCGGGCCCGCCGTGCCTCGGCGCCGCCCCGTTGATTCATCATAGAATGCCTCCATGCCCGCGACCCTGCCCATCCGCATGCTGGTCGAGACCGACGTCGACGCGTTCTGCGATCACCTCGCGACGCAGGACGACGTGTGGATCCGGAATCGCGAGATGCCGTACGGCCCGTACTCCGCATCGACGCCGCCGGACCGCGCGGCCCGGCGCGCCAAGACCCTCGAACGCTGGGCGAAGCCGCTCGATGTCACCGGCTGGCGACGAAGCTGGGGACTCCTCGACGGCGCGGCGTGCGTGGGGGTGGTCACCCTCATCGGCGGCGATCTCGACGCGTCGCTGCACCGGGTCATGCTCGGACTCGGGGTCGAGCCGCCGCACCGGCGACAGGGACACGGCCGCCGCCTCATGCACGTCGCGATCGACTGGGCCCGGGCCGAGCCGACGATCGACTGGATCGATCTCGGCGTGTTCCGCGGCAACGACGGCGCGTTCGCGCTGTACCGCGACCTCGGGTTCCGCGAGATCGGGCGCACGACCGACTGCTTTCGCGTCGACGGGTGGCGGATCGAGACGATCAGCATGACGCTGCACGTGGGCGCCGCGGCCGACCGGCCAGGCAAGTGATGCGCCGCGACGCGTCATGACGAAACGGGGTTGATTCCCCGTGCCCGAGACGAACCGTCGCCGTCAGGATGAACCCGACGACGCCGCCCGCCGGTGCAGAGTGCGCCCGGCGTGCGATGCACGGTCGCATTTGGAGACCCGCCATGAACCACACGCGTGACGACGACGCCCTCGAAATCACCGAGGAGCAGATCGCCGCCCTTCGTGAACTCGGCGTCCCGGACGCCGAGATCGATGACCTCAGCTTCGACGAGGCCGAGGCGATCCTCGCCGAACGACGCGCCGAGCGGGAGGACGCCGGACGATTCGGGGACGCCTGACCGACCCGCGCATACAATCGCCCGGGTCGCGGCGCCGTCGCGGCACGCCCGGAGCGGAGACGACATGACCTCCTTCGAACGGCGGCGACTCGACATGGTCGAGCGACAACTCGTCGCGCGAGGCGTGCGCGACGAACGCGTCCTCGACGCCATGAGCCGCGTCCCCCGCGAGTGCTTCGTGTGCGCGAACCTCGCCGGGTCCGCCTACATCGATGCCCCGCTGCCGATCGACGACGGTCAGACCATCTCGCAACCCTACATCGTCGCGCTGATGATCGAAGCGCTCGCCCTGACCCCCGACGATCGTGTGCTCGAAGTCGGTACCGGCTCCGGATACGCCGCGGCCGTGCTCGGCGAGATCGCCGGGAGCGTCTTCACCGTCGAGCGTCACGCCCACCTCGCCGCGCAGGCGAGCGACTGTCTCGCCCGCCTCGGATACGGTCACGTGCGGGTCCGACACGGCGACGGCACGCGGGGCTGGCCGGAGCATGCGCCGTTCGACGCCATCCTCGTCTCCGCGGGCGGCCCGCACGTCCCGCCCGCGCTGCTCGACCAACTCGCGATCGGCGGTCGCCTCGTGATCCCCATCGATACGCCGCCCTCCGGCCAGGACCTCCGCCTCATCCGCCGCACCGGCGAGCAGGAGTATGACGGGCGCTCCCTCGGCCCGGTGCGCTTCGTGCCGCTGGTGGAACGCCGCGCGCCGGAGTGAGATCACGCTTGCCCGCGTGGACGCGCGGCGACTACGCTCCTGCATGACGATCCGACACCCGCGCCCGCGGGTGAAGATCGTCCCCCGTCCCGAGTCGCCGCCGATGTCCCGACCGCTCGAACTCATGGATGTCGCCTTCGGGTACGAGGGGTCCGGACAGGTGCTCTTCGACGGAGTCCGGCTGCGGTTCGATGCGGGATGGTCCGGCATCGTCGGCGTCAACGGTTCCGGCAAGACGACGCTGCTGCGCCTGATCGATCGAACGCTCGTCCCGCGACGCGGATCCGTCGTCGGGCCCGAGGACGTCGTCGTGTGCCCGCAACGCACGGACGACCCGCCGGACGCGCTCGGTGACTTCCTCCATGCGACCGATCGCGATGCGTTCCGCCTCCGCGGACGCCTCGAAGTCGGCGACGACTGGCGCGAGCGCTGGGCGACCCTCAGTCACGGCGAACGCAAACGGGCGCAGATCGGTGCCGCGCTCTGGCGAAGGCCGGACGTCCTCGCGCTCGACGAGCCGACGAATCACGTCGACGCGCCGACCCGCGCGCTGCTGCGCACGCAACTCGCGTCCTACCGCGGCATCGGGCTGCTCGTCAGTCACGATCGCGAACTCCTCGACGCGCTCTGTCGACAGTGCGTGTTCCTGGACGGCGCCGGCGTCACGGTGCGGCGCGGCGGCTACACCGACGCGGCCGCGCAGAACGAGTCCGAACAGGACGCCGCGGAGCGCGTGCGCGACGAGGCCCGCCGCGAGCGCAAGCGCCTCCGTCAGGTCGCGGCCGATCGTCAGCGCGAAGCGTCGCGGGCCGACGCGCGGCGCTCCAAGCGCCGGATCGGCGCGAAGGATCACGACGCCAAGGCCCGCATCGATGCCGCGCGGGTGTCGGGGAAGGACGGGCAGGCCGGGCGCCAGGCGGCACAACTCGCCGGGCATCTCCAGCGCGCGGACGAACGGATGCGCGATGCCGCCGTCGACCGCCGGCGCACGCTCGGCCTGACCATGCGCGGCGAGGTCGCCCGGGCCGACGCGGTGTGGCGCACCGAGCCCACGACCATCGCCCTCGGCGCCGATCGTCGACTCGACGTCCCCGAACTCGTCCTGCGCCCGGATGATCGCGTCGGCATCCGCGGCCCGAACGGCGCGGGCAAGAGCACGCTCGTCCGACGCATCGTCGCCGAGACGACGCGGCCCGACGACCGGCTCGTCGTCCTCGAGCAGGAAATCGACCGCGACGCCTCCCGCGGGCTGCACGCGACGCTGCTCGCGCTGCCCGCCGCTCGGCGCGGCGAGGTCCTCGCGACCATCGACTGTCTCGGCTCCGATCCCGTCCGTCTGCTCGAAACGGAAACGCCGAGTCCGGGCGAGTCCCGGAAGCTCGCGCTCGCCCTCGGTCTGGCGCGGCGTCCGCACCTCATCATCATGGACGAGCCGACGAACCACCTCGATCTGCCCTCGATCGAGTGCCTCGAACACGCCCTCGCCGCGTGCACGTGCGCGCTCGTGCTCGTCAGTCACGACGATCGCTTCCTCGATGCGCTCACGCGCCGGACGTGGCGCGTCGGCGACGGGCGGGTCACGATCGAGGCGACGATCGCGCCGTAGGCGCGCGACGGCGCGCCCGGGTCACCCGTCCTCGGACGCGGCCGATCCGACGATGACCTGGATCTGCGGCGTGAGCACCGCGCCGGCGGGCAGGTTCGAGGCGTTGGAGTAGACGTGGACCGGCACCTCGGTCGGACCGTACTCGCGATCCGGCTGTCCCGACGCGGCCTTGATGGTCAGGGTCGCGTTGCCCGGCGTGACGCCGAGGACCGTCGCGATCGCCAGACCGTCGTGCGCGGTGATCGTCGTGCCGCCCGGGATCGTGAAGATGCTCCGCCCGCCGCTGAGCGTGACCGCGCGATCGCCGGGCACCGGCCGGAAGTTCCACGACCGCGCCGGCTTCCGATACAGGAACACGAGCGTGCTCGCGTTGGCGCCGGCGAGGACGTGGATCTCCGGCGGCTGGGCGGCGATCTGGCGGATGGTCGTCCACCAGTCCCAGATCCGGATGATCACGTACACGACGATCACGACGACGACGCCCCCGACGATCGCGATGACGTACTGCATGGTCCACCCCCTGTTCCGGGCGTCGCGATGGGCGTGTCCGGCCCGGTCACCCGATTGTGCGTCCGGAGCGGCGGCCG